>CALAIJ010000017.1 GCA_937923365.1 uncultured Sulfitobacter sp. | reverse complement strand
TCGCGCATCAATGTGGGATCACCCGATGAGTTGAACAGGAACACCGCGTTTTCGCGGTCCACTTGGGACGCGATTTCCAGCAGGTACTTGGCGTTGAATCCGATCTCCAGCCGCTCGTCGGCATATGCGACGGCCAGTTCTTCCTCGGCAGCACCAGAGTCTGGCGCATTGACGCTCAGCACAACACGGTCTTCGTCCAGCTGCAGCTTCACCGCGCGCGAGCGTTCGGAGCTCACAGTTGCCACACGGTCAACGGCGCGGGCAAAGTCGGCGGCGTCCACTTCCATCTTGCGGGTGTTGCCCTGTGGAATGACGCGGGTGTAGTCCGGAAATGTCCCGTCGATGACCTTGGAGGTCAGGGTAATATCCGGTGTGGCGAAGCGCACTTTGGTCTCGGACACGGACACGGCGATCTTCATGTCGTCGTCTTCCAGCAACTTGCGCAATTCGCCGACGGTTTTGCGTGGTACGATCACCCCGGGCATGTCGCCGGCCCCTTCGGGCAGGTCCGCGTCGATCCGCGCCAGGCGGTGACCATCTGTGGCCACGCAGCGCAGCACCTTGCCGCCATCCGCATCAGAAATGTGCATGTAGACGCCGTTCAGGTAATAGCGCGTTTCCTCGGTGGAAATCGCGAACTTTGACTTGTCGAACAAGCGGCGCAGCACGGGTGCCGGTGCGCTGAAGTTCGAGGCATATTCAGACGAGGCCATCACGGGGAAGTCCTCTTTGGGCAGCGTCGCCAGCGAGAAATTGGAGCGCCCCGCCTCCACCGTCAGACGGCCAGCGGCAGAATCGGCTGTGATGTTGATCAAAGCGCCATCCGGCAGCTTGCGCACGATTTCGTGCAGCAAGGTGGCAGAGACGGTCGTCGCCCCGCCGCGTTCCACCTGCGCGGGCACTTTGTCGACCACTTCGATGTCCAGATCCGTGGCGCGGAAGGACACATCGCTGCCGTCCGCTTCGATCAGCACATTGGCAAGGATCGGGATCGTGTTGCGCCGCTCCACCACGGATTGGGATTGCGCCACCGCTTTGAGCAAATCTGCGCGTTCGATGCTGAATTTCATGTGCTGTCTCCATGCGGGCTACCCGGACGGGCAGCCTAGCCTTTTCCCGCTTCTTAGCAAGACTTTTGGGTCTTTGAGACTGTAAATGCAAGGGCTGGGCGCACGCAGACCTGAAACCGGCGAGGGAAGCCTTGTTTCGGGCCTAATTCTCCAGTGCGCGGCGCAGAAGATCAATGTCTTCAGCAATCTGTCCGTCAGAGACTTTCAGCTCTTCAATGCGCTTTACGCCGTGCATGACCGTGGTGTGATCGCGCCCGCCAAAGCGGCGGCCAATCTCGGGCAGGGACCGCGACGTCATCTGCTTGCACAGGTACATCGCAACCTGACGTGGGCGGGCGTAGCTGCGCAGACGCTTGGGGCCGATCATGTCCGACAGGCGGATGTTGTAATGCTCGGACACTTTGCGCTGGATTTCCTCGACTGTGATCTTCCGCTCGGAGGAGCGTAGCACATCCGCCAGACAGTCCTGCGTCAGTTCCATGTTGATCTCGCGCCCGACGAGCGAGGCAAAAGCGAAGAGGCGCGTCAGGGCGCCTTCCAGCACCCGCACGTTGGAGGTGATGCGGTGCGCGAGGAATTCGATCACGCCGTCATCGACAACCAGATGCGGCTCCTGCGCCAGTTGCGCGGCCACTTTGTTTTGCAGAATGCCCAGACGTAGTTCGTAGTCTGTTGGGTGCAGGTCCACGACCAGACCACATTGCAGACGCGATTTGACGCGTTCCTCAAGGTCCTTGATGTCTGTGGGCGCGCGATCCGCCGAGATGATGATCTGCTTGCGCTGATCGACCAGCGCGTTGAACGTGTGAAAGAACTCTTCCTGCGTGCTGTCCTTGCCCGCGATGAATTGCACGTCGTCCACCATCAGCACATCCACGGCGCGGAACAGCTCTTTGAAGTCCATCATCTTGCGGTCGCGCAGCGCCTGCACAAAGCGGTACATGAATTGTTCGGCCGACAGATACAGCACGTTCATCTCTGGACGGCGCGCGCGCAACTCTTGTGCGATGGCGTGCATCAGGTGGGTTTTGCCCAGACCAACGCCACCGTAAAGGAACAGCGGATTGAAGGTCACGGGGCCACCTTCGGCCACACGTTTCGCGGCGGCATGGGCCAGTTCGTTCGGCTTGCCCACAACAAAATTGTCAAAGCTGAAGTTGGGGTCCAGCGGGGCCGCGTTCATCGGGTTTGGCCTGGCATGGGATACTGCGGGCCGCGCTGCGGTCTTGATTGCGGGCTTCGCGGCACTGGGCGATTGTTTGAAGCTGAGGCGGGTGATGCCCGCGTCAACGCTGCGCAACTCGTGCAGGATCAGGTCCGAGAAGTTCTGGCTGACGTAGTTGCCTACAAAGGTAGTCGGAACATAAAGCGTCGCGATCCCTTCGGACAGGGGGCCCACTTCGATCGGTTCGATCCAGGTGGTGAAATTGTTTTGCCCAACCGTCTTGAGCAACCGCTTTTTGATCTGACCCCAATCGTCTTGCGTCATGTTCGTCTTCGCCTGTTCATTCCAGCCTTGTTGGGAATCAACAAGGCGCACTTCTTTTACCGGCGAAACAGGTTGAATACGGTCCCGATACGAAACCAACCTGCGCCCACCGGACGATATTAGGGATGAGGTCTTTCCGGCGGCGCACTCACTGACGGGTGCGCTTGATCCGGCAGACGACCTCGTCCGCGCTTTTTCGATGACAGGGCAAATGTGCTGGCAGCAGCATTCGCAGATCTTCAAGAGGCCAATGGTTGGCACCCTCTCCACCCTTGCTAAGACCCTTTCCGGCAAGCGCCAGAGGCTTCATTGCAAGGCCTGTCCCCCCGTTGCGACGTGAATCGCAAGACAGTCTTAACAAGGGTGGGAGTGGCGCTTCAACACATCTTCAAACTTGACTCAGGGATTCCCAGAAAAGAATCTCTTCGCGAATTTTGAGACTCGCTTCCAATGGAAAAAGGCACCGCTGTGCGATGCCTTTCATATCAACCGATTAGCCGATTCGTGTAAATGTGGGGTGGCCCCACAGGGCCCTGGCTTAGCCCAGTGCTTTTACACGAGCCGACAGACGGGACATTTTACGCGATGCCGTGTTCTTGTGGAAAACGCCTTTGGTCACGCCACGCATCAGTTCGGGCTGGGCGGCTTTCAGGGCTGTCGCTGCGGCATCTTTGTCACCGGAGGCGATTGCCTCCTCTACAGCACGCAGGTGCGTGCGGATGCGCGAACGACGGGCTTTGTTGATTTGAAAACGCTTTTCGTTCTGACGTGCGCGTTTCTTGGACTGGGGCGTATTGGCCATGCTGATCTACCTTCTGGGTTCATATCGTTGTTTCTGGCGCGTGACGCCAAACCCGACCCGGACGACCGGAAAGGTGATTCTAGCCAAAGCGGGCTGCACGCGCATGTATGAAGCGGGCTATAACGGGATCGGGGCGGGTTTGTAAAGGTGGGCCGGTGTTGCTGTGCTGCGAAAGCCTGATTTGAGCCCATTCTGTTCATTCGATATTTTCGTTACATGCGCTCGTAGCAAGCAAAATGCTGCATCAGCGTGACACTCGGTGCTGCAGCGCCGCGGGAAAGCCAGCCATTCGTGCGGATTGCAGCAAGGAGAAGACGGCTTATTCGCAGAGCGCGGGACAAAGCTGACATCGTGGCTAGCACCTCAATCGGCCGTCTTTTGAGATTTGGGGCCGCTTGCGTAACCCTAATTCTGGTTTCTATGACTCATCGACGGTTAGGCATCATCCATTTCCGGCTGACAAAGACCTTGTTCTGCCAGAAACCGAACGAAAAGCAGGGTCAGGCTTTCGCGCCGCGATTTATCTGGCCAAACAGCGTAGATGCCGAGTGGGCGCAACGTCCAGTCTGGCAGAAGCCGTACAAATGCACCGGACTGTATCCCCCGCTCAGCCAAGAAAGACGGCAGGATCGTAGCCCCCATATTCTGGGTTGCAATATGGTAGAGTGCATCCACGCTATCGACCTCGATCTGGGCCTGACCCGTGACCTTTTCGACTTTCCCTTGGGCCGAGGTAAACTCAACTGTATCAGCCCTTTGTTGATAGCGGATCCAATCCCAGTCCTCCAAATCCGAGGGTCGTTTCGGTGTCTTACGGGTCCGTACGTAATCCGTTCCAGCGACCAGATATCTTTGGCCGCCCGCCAATTTGCGCGACATCATCGAGCTGTCGTTAAGCCACCCCACGCGAATGCTCAGATCGAAACCGTCTTCGATTAGCGCAACGGGTTTGTCCGAGTAGGCAACAGAAAAGGCGACGTGAGGATGCAAGCGCGCGAAGGTTGCAATCGCTGTAGAGAGCGGCCCCTCTGCCAAAAACGCAGGCATTGACAGCCTTAACGCGCCAACAGGTTCCAAGGACAACGCGTTCAGCTCATTTAGCCCGGCTTCGGCACTGCGGATCATATCGACAACACGGGCATGGAAGATGCGGCCTTCGTTTGTCAGGGTGATCTTGCGTGTTGTCCGGTACAGCAAGGTAACGCCTAGATAGGCCTCAAGCTCGGACACTGTTTCACTGATCCGCGACGGGGCAAGGCCGATGTCCTTGGCTGCCGCGCGAAACGACCCTTCATCGACGACCCGCGCAAAGATGGCCATTTGTCGTAAGTGATCAATCATTGTTCTGCCTTGCGGACTAGTTGCTTCTGAAATCAGTCAATAGTCGAACCATCCAGCCAAGCATAGTCTTTCCGTATGAAATGGAAAAACGGCTTCAATGCGCGCGTATGACAGCGTCGCCACTTCCAGCTTTCGAAGCCACCCGCAACCAAACAGGAGGAAGACCAGATGTTTAAGCCAAAGAAGACAGCACTTGCGTCGCTATTGTGCGCAACAGCTTTTGCGACAGCAGCGTTTGCCCAAGACACCCAACTGGATCTGAAATTCGCGGGGGCGCTTGAGTTCTCGGACACGGGCACATTGTTTGTCGGTGATAACTATAACGGGGCAATCTATGCCTTTGACATGACTGGTGGTACCGCACCGGATCAGGTGATGCCTGTCAACGTTGGCGACATCGACGTCAAGATTGCAGACACATTAGGTGTGCCAACAAGCGCACTGGCGATCAACGATATGGCCGTGCACCCCGTGACAGCAGAGATTTATATTTCTGTCTCGAGGATCGGAAACTTTGAGTCTGCGCCCGCGATCATGAAGGTGTCGCAGGGCGCGGAAATCGAAATGATCGACCTGTCCGCACTGTCGTTTGAGAAGCAGGCGCTGGATCACTATCCGGATCAGGAGACAACCTTCAGGCCCCGCGGCCTGGGCAAAAGCGCGCCTCTCATCCGTGATGTCGCAAAGGGGGACATCACGCTTAGTTCGCTTGCGATTATGGACATGGAATTTCATGAGGGCGAGTTGTTCGTTGCTGGCGTTGCCTTTGACAACTTCCTGTCAACGCTAAGGCGGATGCCCTATCCGTTTGACGGCACGCAAGGGGCTGCAAATGTTGAGATGTACCACATCTCTCACGATCAGTTCGAAACACGTGCGCCCATCCGCGCCATGTCTATTCAAGAGATCGATGGCAAGACCCAGCTTGTCGCAGCCTATACATGCAGCCCGATTGTGCTGATTGAGCTGGACGAAATCGTGGACGGGGCAAAGATTTCAGCACGCACGTTGATGGATTATGGCAACGGGCAACCGCTCGATATGGTCTCTTATTCAATGCAGGGCGAAGAGATGCTGTTTTTGACCAGCAACAGCCGCTCGCCGCATGTCATTCCAGTGTCGAGTCTGAACAACGCGACGACCTACACGAAAGGCGATCTGCCTGACGGTGGCAAGTCTGACATGATGCCGATCATGCCGGTCGGAGATACGGGCAAGGCGGTCATGTTTGACGGGATGTCATTGCAGATCGACAATCTTGGCGACAGTCTTTTCGTGTCCCTGACCCGCGATATGTACACGGGCAGCCTGAACATGGATTCGAATTTTAACGGGTTCCCCAACAGGCTGCACAATCTCGTGGCCGAATTCGACTTTCCGCAATATTGGGAAGACAAATAAGGCCGGGCTTGTGAAGCACCTAGCTCTTCCGTTGATTGCCTGTCTCATCGGTCAACCTTGGTCGGCTTCCCTCGCACAAGGGGGCGGCCTGATCTTTCCTTCAGAGTCCGAAGACGCGGTGGTGCTATCGCTGCAAACTGTGCCGATTGACCGCGAGCTACCTGACATCTTGCAGGTGTTTGTTGGCCCAGTTGACGCATGTTGCGCGGGCAAAACGCCGATAGCTGGCACATACGATCTTAGCGGAAACACACTCACTTTCGATCCAGCTTTCGATTTCATCGCAGGGCAGCCTTATACAGTGCAGTCCCGCGATGGTGCGGTCAGTCTGTCCAGCTTTGTGATCGCACCGGAAAGGGGCCTACGCGTGCCCGAAGTCGTTGCCATCTATCCAAGCGGCCCAACACTCCCGGAGAATACGCTGCGGTTTTACATTCAGTTCTCAACGCCGATGATGCCGCATCGGGCGGATGAATTCATCAAGCTGATGGATGCAACTGGCAAGGCTGACACCGCTGCTTTCATGTCCTTCACGCAAGAGCTGTGGAGCGAAGATCGCACACAATTGACCCTTTTAATGGACCCCGGGCGCATCAAACGCGGTGTGGCGCAGAACCTGACACTGGGACCCGCCTTGCTTGAAGGGCATCAGTATTCAATTGTTGTCGATGGCGGCTGGCCCAGTGCGCTTGGCGGACAGGACGTATCACGGTTTCAGCAATCGTTTTCGGTATCACCCGCGTTGCGAAACCTACCAGACGTCGGTCTTTGGCGTTTTCAGCCGCCAACGCGGGACACTGACATGCCGTTGATCATCACATTTGATCGTCCTTTCGATCAGCAACAAGCCCAAGGTGCAATCACCCTAAAGGATGCCGATGGTCGGCGCATCAGCGGCAAAGTCGTCTTAGAGAAACATGAGCATCAATGGCAGTTTAAGCCCGATGCACCTTGGTCGGCGTCGAAGATACAGATCGTGGTAGACACCCGACTTGAGGACGTTGCTGGCAATAACTTCAGGGATTTGCTGGATCATGCCCTTGGAACAAGCAGCGCTGCCGACAATCAAGACATGATCACGATCGACCTGAGTCTTGATCCATAGGGCATCGCTCATTGATCCGCTGATCCGAACTATGTCTTCTGAAATGAGTGCATAGGAATAACAATCAACCCTCAATACGTTCTCCTTAACAAC
>CALAIJ010000016.1 GCA_937923365.1 uncultured Sulfitobacter sp. | reverse complement strand
GTGGTGGAGAGCGGTGGCAGGTTCAGGAACGGCGTTTGGAGCTCCGCTTTGAAGCTGGGGACTTCCTGGGCGATCTGGTCCAGCAGGGTGCGGATTTCCGCCAGCACCGCCGTGTGATCCTCGCCCGGAATGGTGCGGCGGTCGATGTCGATCTCGCAATAATCCGGCACGGAACACGCGTTGTCCCCGCCACGTATCACCCCCACACTAAAGCTGGGCGCGCCGCACATCGGGTCGGGTGTTCGCTGGGCCAGATCGGCGGCATAGCCTTCCAATGCGCGCAGCACATGGCCCATGTGATAGACCGCGTTGACCCCGTTTTGCGGCATGCTTGAATGGGCAGAGGTGCCTTCGGTGCGCAGGGTCATCAAGATTTGCCCTTTGTGCACGGGACAGATGTTCAACAAGGTTGGCTCCGCCACGATGGCGCAATCAACAGCGGGCCCATAGGTGCCAAAGGCTTTGGAACCTGCCATGGCATGTTCCTCGTCGATCACGCCCGCGATGATCAGATCGCCCGCCAGCGGTGTGCCTGATGCGATGATCAATCGCGCCACTTCCAGATAGGCCGCCAACCCCGCTTTCATGTCGCATGACCCGCGACCATAGATGCGGCCTTTGGCGTGCGAGCCCGAGAACGGATCGTCGTACCCCTCCACGCCCACCGTATCTGTGTGGCCCGCCAGCAAGATGGTCGGACCGGTGCCGGCTCCGCGCAGAATGCCCCAAACGTTCCGTCGCCCCGCGGCCACATCGGCGCTGTGGGTTTCCAGCCCCAGAGCCTGCATCTGTGCCTCCAGATAATCCGCCATTGCAGCCTCGGCCGGGTGCGGATGGCCGTCGTCGCCAAAGGGGTTCACGCTGGGGATGCGGACCATGGATTGCAGATCGGCGATCAGGCGGTCGCGGTCAGGTGTTTGGTCAGTCATCGGACAGCCCCAGTTTGAACAGGCGGCCAAAGCCGTCTTGCGTATCCCTCACACCTGCCAGCCGCAACAGGTGCCACGCAAGCGCGTGATTGCTGGCGGTGACAGGCTTGCCCAAGGTCTGTTCCGCGTGTTCGATCACGCCAGCAGTGCGCAGGCTGGTGCAAGAGATGAACACGCCGTCGCAGTCCGGCGATACGCCGATTTCCAATGTGGCACGCAGGATGGATGCGGGGTCAATCCGGCCCACAACCTTGTCGTCACTTTCATAGAACGACCCCACCAGCGTGACCGCAATGCCTGCCGCGTCAAAGCTGTCTTGCATGGCTTGTGTCACATTAGGCGCATAGGGTGTGACTAAGGCCAGACGGGCCACATCAAGGCGCTTCAAAGCCGCTTTGGCCGCCGTCAGCGGGTTGGTTGCGGGCACGTCCGGATGGTGCTCATGCAGGATTGCAGAAACGCGATCCTCGCCGATGATGGTGGACCCCGACGTGCAGCCGTATCCCAATGATGCCAATCCCAGATAAGAGGGCAGCAAGCCTGCGGCTTTCGGGAGTTCCAGTGCCATTTTGGCCAGTGTATCCGGCGTGACCTCGGTCTCGTTGGCCAGTCGTGCGTGGTAGATGCCGACACCGGGCAGGTTGGTCAGTTCGCGAAACTCCTGCTCCATTGTCTGATCGGATTCCAGCACCAGCAGGCCAATACGCGCGCGTGCGCCGGCACCCGCATCGGTGGTGAAGTCAAAGCGTCTTGAGGGAGGGCTGTGCATGTGACCGTCCGTTTGTGTGTGCGTGATCGTTCGCCCGTCCGGCCGCATCGGTCAAGCCCGATTTGTGGCCAAGCCGCGCGTGAATGGCTTTGCAGCGCAAAAGATATCTGCCACCTTCAAAGTTGCCCGACAGGAGAGCCCGCATGACCCGTAGTACCGCAGACCTTATGGCCGACCGCGCGCGGTTGCTGGGCCCCAACGTCGCCACCTTTTACGATGATCCGCTGCATATCGTGCGCGGCGAAGGGGTCTGGTTGTGGGATGCGGAAGGGCGCAAGTACCTTGATTGCTACAATAACGTCCCGCATGTCGGCCATTGCAACCCCCGTGTGGTCGAGGCGATCTGCCGTCAGGCCAGTACGCTCAATACCCATACCCGTTACGTGCACGAGGGTATTCTTGCCTATGTCGAGCGGTTGACCGCGACGATGGCTGACGCTTTGGAGAGCGCCGTCCTCACCTGCACCGGGTCAGAGGCCAATGACATCGCCCTGCGCATGGCAGAGGCGGTCACAGGACACCGCGGGATCATTGCCACCGACGCCACCTATCACGGCAACACGTCGCTGGTCAGCCAGCTTGGCCAGTCCAACGTTCCAACCGTTGGCTTTGGTCTGGACCAGTACTTTCGCTTTGTCGCGGCACCCGACAGCTACCGGAACCCCGACCCCGATGGCGCGCTTTTTGCGCAATCGGTGGCGGCCCGAATAGATGCGCTCAAGGCGGATGGCACCGGCTTTGCCGCACTTGTCGTCTGCCCCTACTTCCTGAACGAAGGGTTCCCCCGGCACGCGGATGGCTGGCTGAAAGCCGCAGCAGAGGTGGTACGCAAGGCCGGCGGTTTGCTGATCTGTGACGAGGTCCAGTCCGGCTTTGGCCGCATCGGCACGCATATGTGGGCGCATGAAAAGATGGGTGTGGTGCCCGACATCGTCGTTCTGGGCAAACCCATGGGCAACGGACACCCGATCGGCGGAGTTGTGACCTCATCCGACATTCTGGGCGCGTTCCGGTCAGGCTATCGCTACTTCAATACCTTCGGCGGGAACCCAGTTTCCTGCGCCGCAGCCATGGCCGTGCTGGAGGAGATCGAGGCGGAAGACCTGATGGCCAATGCCCGAAAGGTCGGCGCCTACGCGCAAGAGCGGCTGACGATTTTGGCCGGGAAGTATGACGTGATCGGCGACGTGCGCGGCTCTGGCCTTGTCTTTGGTGCTGAGATGGTGCTGGACCCCGCGGACAAGACGCCTGCAAGCGGATATGCAGACCGTGTCATCAACCAGATGCGCCAGCGCGGTGTGATCCTGTCCAAGCTTGGACGGCACAAGAACACGCTCAAGATCCGCCCGCCCATGCCGTTTTCAACCGCCAACGCCGACCTGTTGTTCGACACGCTGGATGCGGTTCTGGCGCAAACGCCTGTAGCCCCGTGAACGAGGTCGTGCAAAGGGCCCTGCGGCATTGGGGGCTGGCAGGCGCAGGCGTCACCTTGGTCGCCGCGCGGGAGAATGCTGTCTACCGCGCAGACCACAACGGGCGCAGCTATGCGCTGAGGGTGCACCGCAAGGGCTACCGCAGTGACGCGGAGCTCTGGTCGGAATTGCAATGGATGGCGATTTTTGAGGGCACAGAAATCAGCGTGCCGACGCCTGTTGCGGCAAGTGACGGCGCCTTTTTGAAAGTCGTCGATGGCGTTCAGGTTGACGTGCTTGGATGGCTTTCCGGCGCCCCATTGGTCGATTTGGAAAAGCAGTTGAGCACGGACCAACGGAAGGCCATATTCGCGCGGCTGGGGCGGGATATGGCGCTGATGCATCACCGCAGCGACGGATGGGCTCGGCCTGACAGCTTCACCCGCTGGTCGTGGGATCGTGCGGGGTTGGTCGGGGCCGCACCTTTATGGGACCGCTTTTGGGAAAACCCGCAGCTGACACCGGACCAGCGTCGCCTGTTGGTGGCGTTCAGAGACCGCGCAGATCAGGCATTGACGCAGATGGAAGGCACGCTCGACGATGGGTTGATCCATGCCGATCTGGTCAGTGCCAATGTCATGGTGGACGGCGACAGGCTGCACCTTATCGATTTTGATGACGGCGGCTTTGGCTTTCGGATGTTCGATGTTGTGACAGCACTCTTCAAGTTTATGGAGGACGCAGATTATCCCGATCTCAAGGCGGCATTGCTGGACGGCTACACCCGTGTGCGGCCGCTGGACCCTGATGCGTTTGATCTGTTCACGGCCTTACGCGCCGCCACCTATGTGGGCTGGAACATCAGCCGGATGGACGAAGATGGCGGCAAAGCGCGCAACGCCCGTTTCATTGAAAAGGCCTGTCGGTACGCGCAGGCGTATCTGGCGGAATGAAGGTTCCGGCAGGAATGCCGCCCCTGAAAGCAGCGTGGATGATTCGCGCCATGATCCAGGTATCCCAAAGGCCTGATGTGGCGCTTGGGTACAATAAGCCGGGGAACAGGATCGAAGATAAGCTCAGCTTCCTTTTCTTTTGACACGTCGACCCCGGTCACGGTGTACTAAGACCAAAGAGGCCGCATCAGATGAGAACACTGCAACCTGGTCAACGCCTGCCCTGTGTTCAAACTTGACGACGCCACCGTCCTTGATGTGCTCAAGGAAACCCTGCGCGCTTGGATGTCCGTGCGCTGACGAGAGGATGCTCATATGTCCAAACGACCCAATATCGTTCTGATTTTCACAGACAACCAGCAGGCGAGGACGCTGGGGTGCTATGGAAACGATGAGATCCACACGCCACATCTGGACAGGTTGTCACAGACTGGCGTGACCTATGACAACGCGTTTTGTCCCAATGCGTTTTGCTCGCCTTGCCGGGCGTCTGTGCTGACGGGCATGCTGCCTTCGCAACAC
>CALAIJ010000015.1 GCA_937923365.1 uncultured Sulfitobacter sp. | reverse complement strand
CCGCTGGGGCCAGGTGTTTGGCAGGTCCTCTGTCACGCGGGCGGCGGTATAGACGTTGGATGAGCCAAAGCGCGCCTTGGCATAGCTGTCCGCCAGATCACGGGTGGCCGCAGAATCCATGCGCCCGCGCAATTGCACCTGGCCTTCAGGCGACAAGGTTGCTGTAAATTCGGGGGGTCCTGCGTTGGGGTCTGCCACCTCGGGCAGCTTTGCGTTAAGTGCAAAAACTTCGGGCAGGCCTGTTTCCAGCTCGCCCACCACGCGGTCAAAAAGCGCTTGGTTCGTGCCTGGTGCGGCGATCAGTGTGATGTCCGCGTCTGCAAAGCTGACAGAGCCACCCTCAAGGTCGTTGACGGCAGCAATGGCCTGAGCCACAGCCTTGGACCATTGCGGTGTCGGCACGCCCATGCCCACGGTGCACCGCTGGTCGCCAGTAGCACCCGCCGCCACGGCAGCGTCTACAATCGCACGACGCGCGCGTTCCGTATCGGCAGAACACGCATCAAAACGCCCGCCCGCTGCGTCCTTTTCAAACCGCAGCGTAAAAGGCGTGATCACAGGGCGGGGGGCTTTGATGTCGAGGGCAACGGTCACACCATTCGGCGTGTTCCGGCGGATGTTCTTTTCCATCGTTGCTTTGGCGGTCGCGCTGTCTGCAATTGCAGTGATCGAAACTTCGCCTGCAGAGACAGAAATCTTCGCGCGCGGCAGCCGGCCCATCGTGTTGATGGCAAACTCCATCGCCTGTTGCCAGCCGTCCGGTGTGGGGTAGTCCGCACTCTCCAGCAGGTCCGTCACATTTTCGGATGAGACCATGCCGTTGAATTGTTCAATCGTCGCTTCGCGGTCCATTGTAATGGGCACAAGGCCAATCACGGTGATGCCGCTTTCGTTGCGCAGCATTTCCGCCGAAAAGCGCGGCGGGGCGATGGCGGCTTGCGCGGTCACTTCCATTTCGTCGATCACACGGGCCGCGTCTACGACGGTGCCTGCGGTTGTCAGCGCACTAAAGCGGATCGCTTCGGTGGGTGCGATGCCCGCCAACGCCACTTGGAGGCCGTCAGCCTCGACCTCGGCCCATGTCATGCCCGCATCGTCCAGTGCATCGCGCACCCCGATTTCGGAGGTCTCTTCGATCAGTTTCACAGAGAAGTTTGCCGCCACCAGCGACACCACCGCCGCAGCGGCGAAGGTCAAAGTGATGGTCAGCAGGGCAGAAAGGCGCATAAGGGTGCCGTCTTGTTAAAGAATTCACATGTTTGATACGCGTCCCGCCGCGCCAGTGCAATCACACCAGCAGGGCGAGGCCAAAAAAGACCAGCGGGATCATGCCGGTATCTCGGTTTGCGTGAAACAGTTTCAGACATTTCGCCGGATTGTCGATGTCCAGCCCGCGCAACTGCCAGGCCATGTGCCAGCCCATCGCCCAAGGTCCTGCCAGCACAAGCACCATCGCCAGGATCGATCCATTGGGCAGGGCGGCAAAGATCACCGCCAGCCCCATCAATCCGACCGTTGCCACCAAAAAGCGACGCAGCCAGTGGGCTGTGTTCTTCCCAAACAGCCGTGCAGTCGATTTTACGCCGATCAATGCATCATCCTCGGCGTCCTGATGGGCATAGATCGTATCGTAGAACAGCGTCCACGCAATGCCTGCCGCATAGAGCAGGATCGCAGGTGCTGCCAAAGACCCCGTATGCGCAGTCCACACCAGCACCGCACCCCAGTTAAAGGCGAGCCCCAGAAAAACCTGTGGCCACCACGTAAAGCGTTTCGCAAAGGGATAGATCGTCACCAGCAACAGCGACAGGACCCCCAGCGAAATCGCAGACCAGTTAAAGGTAAACAGGATGCACGCGGCCAGAAGGGCCTGGATCACCATCCAGACTAGCGCCTGTTTCACGCTCACTGCGCCAGACGGAATAGGCCGTGACGCCGTGCGCGCAACCGAGCCGTCGATGTCGCGATCCGTGATGTCGTTCCACGTGCAACCCGCGCCCCGCATCAGGAACGCGCCCAACCCGCAGCCCACAAAGATCCACAGATCAAACCAGCGTGCCTGCCCGTCATAGAGCATCGCCAGCGCCAGCCCCCACCAACAGGGCAGAAGCAGCAGCCAGGTGCCAATCGGCCTGTCCGCGCGGCTCAGTCGCAAATAGGGCCGCGTCCAGCCGGGTGCAAAGCGGTCAACCCAGTTATCAGGGGGGGCATCCGCCACAACACCATCAAAGGAAGCGCCATCTGGTGCAGGAGTGTCGTCTTGCATATACCAATTCCATGAGTGGACAGATCAGATTGTATGTAGAGCACGCCTTGGGGACAGGGCAATCGGTTCCTTTGTCACAGGCGCAGGCGCATTACCTGTTCGGGGTCATGCGGCAGGCGATTGGCGCGCAGGTGTCGGTGTTCAACGGGCAGGACGGCGAATGGGCCGCCACTGTCAGCGAAGCGGGAAAACGCAAGGGCACCCTGCTTTGTCAGGAACAGACCAAACCGCAGCAGATGCCACCCGACATCTGGTTGATGTTCGCGCCCATCAAAAAGGCCCGCACCGACTTTATCGTCGAGAAAGCCACCGAAATGGGCGCGCGGCGGATTGTGCCCGTCATGACCGAATTCACCAATGCGGGCCGCGTGCAGCAAGCGCGCTTGCAGGCCCATGCCATCGAGGCGGCAGAGCAATGTGGTGGTACTTTCGTGCCCGAAGTGACCGAGGCCGTGAAGTTCCGCCGCTTGCTCGACAGCTGGGAGGCGCCACGTAGCATTATGTTCTGTGACGAAGCGCGGGTTGGTGTTTCCTCCAGCGTGCCTACTGTTCTTGCCGCGCCCACGGCCGTTCTGATCGGGCCGGAAGGCGGGTTCTCGGACACCGAGCGCAAGCGGCTGGAAGGGTTCGCGCCTGCCCACGCCGTGTCGCTGGGCCCGCGTATTCTGCGCGCGGATACAGCCGCCGTGGCCGCCCTTGCCCTGTGGCAAGCCAGCCTTGGGGACTGGACGTGATCCGCAAGGCAGGGCCTGAGGACGCCGCGGCGCTTGAGGCATTTCTGGCGCAACATGCGGCAAGCTCCATGTTTCTGCGCGGTAATCTGGCGGCACATGGCACCCAAGAGGCGACCCATGCCCATGGGACCACCTTTTGGATATCTCAAAATGCAGGTGCGATCACAGGCGTTGTGGGCTGCACCAACAAGGGCAATTTGATGTGTCAGGCACCCGACGCGCCGCTGTCATTCTGGCAAGCGGCCTGTAAGCTGCTCGAGGGCCGCGAGATTGCCGCCATCACCGGTGACCCCGCCCAAACCGGCGCATGGATCGACGCTTTGGGTTTGGCGCAGACGGATTTCGCCCTGAACCAGCTGACCCCGCTCTTTGAGATCGCGACCGCCGATGTCGCGCCGGTGCGCGACGGTCTTGTGCTGCGCGCGCCGGAACTGGCGGATGCGGAGACGATTGAAGACTGGCTCGCAGGGTTTCACCGCGACACAAAGCTGGTTTTGCCCAAAGGCGCGTCATTGGCCGAGATGGCCAAGGGCTTTGTGGCAAGCGCGGATGCACGCATTCTGAGCGCCGATGGGGTGGCAGTCGCGATGACGACGCTGAACGCAAGGGTCCATGATACGGTCCAGGTCGGTGGCGTCTACGTCCCGCCAGAGCATCGCGCCAAAGGCTATGGCGGTGCCGTTGTGGCGGGGCATCTGGCCGAGCTGGCAGGTCAAGGTATCACGCGTGCGGTGCTTTTCGCGGCCAACCCAGCCGCCGCGCGCGCCTATACAAGGGTCGGTTTTCGCCGCGTCGGGGACTACCGCGTGGCCATGTTGTCGGTGCCGCAGGTTGTCAGAACGGATGCGCGTGCCTAGGTTCTTTTTCAGGCCTAACACTGTGCAGCGGTTGCTGCCGCAGTCGGGAATGAACGAATTGGAAAGGTGAAGCCGTGATGGGGTTTCTCAGACCGGAAGCGCGTGCCTTTCTGTGGCGCTGGCGCGAAGTGCTGATCGGCGGTGCGGTGCTGCTCTTTGGGCTGTGGCTGGTTGTGGGCCCCGGATTTTTGCTGGCTGTGCTGGGATATGCGGGCATGATCGCGGGTGGCCTTGCCATTTGGCTGGGCATCCAGCGCGCGCGGTTTCGCGGCGCGGGTGGCGGGGCAGGGGCCGTGCAGGTCGATGAGGGGCAGGTCACCTACTTTGGTCCGCTGACCGGAGGTTCGGTCGCGCTACGCGAACTGGTGCGTCTGACGCTGGACCGGCAGTTGTTCCCCGCCCATTGGCGACTGGAGCAACAAGGCCAGCCTGCTTTGCTGATCCCCGTCAATGCAGCGGGTGCGGATGCGCTTTTCGATGCCTTTGCGACGTTGCCCGGCCTTCAGACCGAACGGATGCTGCAAGAGCTGCACGCCACACCGCATCAAGCGGTTGTGATCTGGCAGAAGTCGGCGATGGCACCTGCGGGCATCACGCTGCATTGACACGCCTCTCAAATCCCCGCATCCAAGGGCTTTGATGCACAAAATATCGAGGGTGCTCCCATGTCTATTCCACAGTCCGGCGGCGGACCGATCGAGCGCCACGAGCAGTTGGCCGAATACCTCGCAGACGGGTGCAAGCCCAAGGAGGACTGGCGCATCGGGACCGAGCACGAGAAGTTCGGCTATTGCAAAGACACGCTTTTGCCGCTGCCCTACGAGGGGCCACGCTCGATCCGTGCGATGCTTGAGGGCATGCGCGACAAACACGGCTGGGCCCCCGTCGAAGAGCAGGGCAAGATCATCGGCTTGGTCAAGGACGGCGCCAATATCAGCCTTGAGCCCGGTGGGCAGTTGGAACTGTCCGGTGGCCCGCTCGAGACCATTCACGAGACGTGCGATGAAGTGAACGTGCACTTGCGCGAAGTGCAGGAAGTGGCGGACGAAATCGGTGCAGGCTTTATCGGGCTGGGGGCCGCCCCCGAGTGGACCCACGACCAAATGGATTTGATGCCCAAGGGCCGCTACAAGCTGATGAACGACTATATGGGCCGTGTCGGCACCATGGGGCGCGTCATGATGCGGCGGACATGCACCGTTCAGGTGAACCTCGATTTCGGGTCAGAGGCCGACATGATCCAGAAAATGCGCGTGGCCATCGCCTTGCAGCCCGTCGCCACAGCCCTGTTCGCCAATTCACCGTTCTTCGAAGGCAAGGTCAACGGCTACAAATCCCTGCGCAGCCGTGTCTGGCGCGATCTGGATGCCTCGCGCACGGGTACGCTGCCATTCGTTTTCGAAGAAGGTTTCGGGTTCGAACGTTGGGTCGAATATGCGCTCGATGTGCCGATGTACTTTGTCTACCGCGACGGCAAGTACATCGACGCCTTGGGCATGTCTTTCCGCGATTTCCTCAAAGGCAAGCTGGCGGCATTGCCCGGAGAGACACCCACGCTCAGCGATTGGGCCGACCATCTGACCACGGCATTCCCCGAAGCGCGGATGAAGAAATTCATCGAAATGCGCGGCGCTGACGGCGGCCCGTGGCGGCGTCTGTGCGCCTTGCCTGCGTTCTGGGTCGGGCTGACATACGATCAGGATGCGCTCGATGGGGCGTGGGATCTGGTAAAGGACTGGACACCCGCACAACATGATGCGTTGCGGGTTGCGGCCTCTGTTGACGGGCTTCAGGCCAAGGTCACAGGCATCAACATGCATGACATCGCCCGCGAAGTTGTCGCCTTGTCCCATGCCGGGCTCAAGGCTCGGGCCAAGCCCGGTGCGGGCGGCATGGTGCCTGACGAGACACATTTCCTCAATGCGCTGCAAGAAAGCATCGAGACAGGTCGCGTGCCTGCCGACGAATTGCTGGAAGATTACCACGGGAAGTGGAACGGCGACCTTAGTAAGATTTACGCTGACTACAGCTATTGAGCAAAGGCTCTCGGCGCGACAATCCCATGCGCCCGCGGTGTTTGGGCGTAGCGTCGGTGCTTGGGCAGGTCAGCGCCGGTCAGACCGGTTGGCCGCCCCCCAATACCCGTTGCTGGTACAAAGACTTGATCTCTTCCTTGGCCTTGGCTTTGGCGGCTTCTTCCTGCTCTGGCGATTTGGCATAAAGGTACTTGTAGCCTGCGAATGGGTTGTCAGAGACATCGCCCTTGCGGCGCAGGCTGGCGCCGGACATGGCGACATGGTTGTCCAGATCGTGATCGGGCTTGCTGGGCGAGATCATAAAGAAGACATGCAGGAAACCCGTCACAAATGGGGTCGCAACCAAGAAAATCGGGATCAGCATCAGGGCAAGGCCCTCGCCCGGATTGCTTTGGACGCCGTTGGCAAAGTTAGAGGCACCAGCGGCCAGGCTGGCATTGGAAGGGGGCGCGAAAATCTCGGCGGCCATGTGCAGGATCGCATCAAACCCGATAGCATTGATCATCGCAGCTGTCGCAAAGATCGCGGGCCATGTGTCGCCACCGTCCATATTGGTAAGACCCCAAATGAACGCCACCATGCCCAGACCAGCCAGCGCGCTGGCATCGTTTGCTTCCTGGGCCGACATGCCCGACGTCAGATTGGTGGTTGCCAATGCGATGCCGATAACGACGCAGGCCACAAAGCCGGACGTGACGGTGGTGAAGGGAAGCTTCACCCATTTGCCGCTTTTACCACTGTCGTGCAAGCGACGCACGGTCAGGGACATACGCGGGATCAGCGTCAGGAAAAACACCAACAAACTGTCCCAGTATAGCGGATTGAAGGGCGGCACCTCGCGGGCCAGAAGGAAGCCCCAAAGCTCGACCACATCACCGACAAACAGGAAGATGATAAAACCCCAGACCAGCGGCATCATCAGCCAGTATTCCAGCAAGGTTGCCCGACCGTTGAAATCAAAGGCCTTGAAGGCAAAGTTCTCTACTGCGGTGCCGACTTTTTTCATGGGATTTTGTCCTGCCTGATCCTCACTCAAGACAACCTGCGGGGGAAATCCGGCCAGAATGGGGCGCAGGTTTGAAAAGATTGCGCTGGCAGCAGGTGCGCCGGGGCAGCGTCAGACCTTGGTGCGGCGTGGCTCTGCCCACGGTATGACGGCGCGGCGGCTGGCAGAATAGCCGGGTGCGTTGCGGTCCAGCCGTGCGGCCAGTGCGGGCAGGCGGCTGACGGGTACTTTCGGGAACAGATGGTGCTCGCGATGATACAGCATCAAGTAGGCGGCGGCCGCCACTGGTCCGCGCTGGCTGCGCGCGGCCAGTGGGCTGCCGTCCAGTCCTTGATGGGTGATCCAGACCGCGAAGAAAGCCGCAAGGCATTGCGCGCAGACCATTGCTGCCAGATGCAGCAGCAAAAAGCGTTCCTGCAAGACAAGCGCCGCACCCACGAAACCTGCACACCACAGCCAGTCGCGCAGGATCAGCTTGCGGATGCGCTTGTTGCCGCCCCGCCACGCGGTCAGGTTGATATCCACCGGAAAGCGCGGCCCATACCGCAGCACTTGCGCCAGAGTCATATGACCGCATTTGCCTTCGTGATCCTCCGGCCCCATCGCGTGCTTATGGTGGCGCATGTGGCACCAGCTTTCGGCATGGTTAGATCCCAGCATCAAGGCAGAGAGCGCATGCATCACCACCATGTCCGCAGCCCGCGGCAGGCCAAGATTGTTGTGGATCGCCTCATGGTTCAGACGCAGGGCGCAAAGGAAAAACATGATGCTTGCCAGTGCCCCCAAAGGCCAGAGAGCAGAGGCATAGAGCGCCCAAGAGACCAGCAGCCAAGGCAGGGGGAGGGACACTTCACGAAAGATTTCCCACCGGCTAAGCGGTGTCAGATCGTGCCAGTCAATCCCAGCGGGCGGGCGTTCAGGTTGGTGCATCGGGCGGCTCCTTGTCCCTGCGCTTTGCGGTGGCCAACCCGCGGTAAAGGGCGATGAAAGTACCACTCCACAACAGCGCAAAGAGCGCGCCGAATGCGGTAAAAGCAGTCACAAGTTCCCAATTCAGTTCGCCGTTACGGTCGCGGCCAAAGATCAAGGTAAGGGGGATAATCAGCAGTTGGCAGGCCTGCGCCAGCAACAGGATCGGCAGCACTTTGGGGGGGTGACGCTGCAGGTACCACGCGGCCAGTGGCAGCCCTGCCAGCAGATAAATCGGGCCACCAAAGAACAGCGCGTAGATCGGGATGAAGGCCCAGAACGTCAGCAGTGTCACGAGAAACGGCGCTGCAATGAAGCTGACCAGAAAACGGGGCCAACTGAATTTTGGATAAGAGTGTGGCATCG
>CALAIJ010000014.1 GCA_937923365.1 uncultured Sulfitobacter sp. | reverse complement strand
GGGGCAACTCCGTCTTGAGATGGTCGAAAACATAGGCGATCCGCGCAATCCGGGCCTGGTCCTCGTGCACCACAAGCCATGCGGGCATGGGCACGGTGAGGTCAGGCAACTGCCGGATCAACCCGCGCCTTTTGGCAAGGTTGACTTGCACAGCACCTACGCCCACGCCTGCGTCGACCGCTGCAATCAAGGCAAGCGGATCATCGCTGCGCAGGACAATGTTGCGCGGTGTGGGCAGGCCAAAGCTTTGAAACGCGGGCAGGATCTGCCCTGCGCGATCATCGCTGAGGAAAGGCACGTCGGTCAGGTCTGCAGCCTTGGCCACTGTCGGCCCGTCTGGCGCGGCGTAAAGCCCCAAAGCCACATCAGGCAGCTTTGCTGCGACCAGCGCCTGCTGCACAGGCGGTGTGAACCGGATCGCGATATCTGCCGCACGGCGCGCAAGGTTCTCTGGCGTGTCGGTGGCGGCGACTTCGAACCGGATGCCGGGGGCGTCTGCACGCATCTGCGCCAGCAGCGGCGGCAACACATGCACCGCGACAATCCGGCTGCAGGTAAGGCGCACGGTCCCGTCAAGCGCATGGGCCTGAGCAGAGGCCGCCCGCGCCAATGCGGTGGCTTCATCGATCACACTTTGGGCCATGGGCAGCAGCGTCTGTGCCATCTCTGTGGGGGTCAGCCCGTTGGCCGCGCGGGTGAAAAGCGCGGTGCCAAGGGTCAACTCCATCGCTTCGATATGCCGCCGCACAGTGGGCTGGGCCAGACGCAACGCTCGCGCGGCGGCACTGAGGCTGCCATGGGTCATGACGGCGTGAAAGGACGGGATATGATCCAGCAAAGAGGCGCTCATCAAAATATGATAGCTGAGTAGACGCATTTGGACAATTTATTATCGGTAAGGGCAGGCGCTATGATCCGTTGAAACCTTGAAAGGAAACGCCATGACCTCTTCCATGCCACTGCGCCTGACCCTCCAAACCGAAGGGGCCGCGATCGGCGCGCTTGCCTGCTTTGCCTACAGCCAAACGGGCGCGGGATGGCTGATGTTTGCGGTGCTCTTGCTGCTGCCGGATGTGGCGATGCTGGGCTATCTGCTCAGCAAACGCATGGGCGCGCTGTGCTACAATCTGGCCCATAGCTATCTGGCACCCGCAGCACTGGGCCTTGCGGGCGTCCTGTGGGCCAGCGACACGGCACTGGCGATTGCCCTGATCTGGACGGCTCATATCGGCTTTGACCGCGCCTTGGGCTATGGATTGAAATACGCAAGCGGCTTCAAAGAGACCCATATCGCCCGCGTCTGACCCCCCTTTCCCTTGGCGAAAAGCAGGCGTAAGGCTGGGGCATGAACACCCCCGGCACCCCTTCGACAATGACGACCTCGGGCCATGTCCGCGCCATTCTGACACTGGGCCTGCCCTTGATTGGCGGGCATTTGGGGCAGATCGCGATTGGTGTGACCGACACGGTCATGCTGGGCTGGTACGCGGTCGAAGCTTTGGCGGCCGTGACCTTGGCGCATACCTATTTCTTCTCGATCTTCCTGCTGGGATCGGGGTTCGCGATGGCGGTGATGCCCTTGGTGGCGACTTTCGTGGCCGAAGACGCTGATACCGAAATCCGCCGTGCGACGCGCATGGGGTTGTGGTTGTCCTCGGGGTTTGGCTTGCTGGTGCTGCCGCTGATGATCTGGTCAGAGCCGATCTTGCTGGCCTTGGGCCAAGGGTCTGAACTGGCTGCGAATTCTGCCGCCTATCTGGCGATTGCAGGTTTCGGGATCATTCCCGCGCTGCTGGTGATGGTGCTGAAATCCTACCTTGCAGCGCTGGAGCGGACACAGGTGGTTTTCTGGATCACCATTGTCGCGGCCGTGACCAACGGGCTGGCGAACTATGCGCTGATCTTTGGCAACTGGGGCGTGCCGGAGCTGGGTCTGAAAGGGGCTGCCTGGGCCTCTTTGGTGACGCAATGCATGTCGCTGGCGCTGGTGGTGGGCTACCTGATCTTTATCGAGCCGCGCCACCAGTTGTTTGTGCGCCTGTGGCGTCCTGACAGTGTGATGCTGGCACGGGTGTTCAATCTGGGCTGGCCGATTGGCCTGACGATGTTAAGCGAAACGGGGCTTTTTGCCGCTTCTGCCCTGATGATGGGCTGGCTGGGGACCATTCCGCTGGCGGCACACGGCATTGCGCTGCAATGGGCCTCGATCACCTTTATGGTGCATCTGGGGCTCAGCAATGTGGCGACGATCCGCGCGGGCAATGCCTACGGGCGGCGGGATGCGCGGCATCTGGCGCGGGGCGCGCGGATTACGACAGTGATGTCGCTGGGCTTTTCCGCCCTGACGATCATCGTGTTTCTGGCGCTGCCCGAGCCGCTGATCTCTGTCTTTATGGAGCGGGACGACCCCGCGCGCGCAGACATTCTGGCCGTGGGTGTGGGCCTGCTGGCAATGGCGGCCCTGTTCCAGCTGGTGGACGGCACGCAGGCGATTGCCCTTGGGGTGCTGCGCGGTGTGCAGGACACGACAGTGCCCATGGTGCTGGCGGCAATCAGCTATTGGGTTGTGGGCATCCCAAGTTCCTATCTGCTGGGATTTGTGCTGGGCTGGGACGGTCTGGGCGTCTGGGCAGGCTTGGTCATCGGCCTTGGCGTTGCGGCCTTGCTGCTGAATGCGCGGTTCTGGACAACGATCCTCAAACGCCTTTCAGCGGCTACTTAAGCAGGCGGTCCGCCTTCTTGCGCACCAACACGCTGCGCAGATCGTGCATGGCCAGCAGAAGCCCGTCCGTGACCGCCTCAAGCTGGGCATCCGTCGCCTTGGATTGCGCCCATTGCGTGGTCAGGTTCATATGATCCACCGCACGGTAAATGTCGTCGATATCACGCTGGGCAAGGATCTTGATCCGGTCTTCCATCCATTTGCGGATGGCCCTTTCGTCCGCTTTGGACAGGCTGCGATCGCCGTGCGGTTTGATCTCCCCGTTGCGGATGTTGACCATGGCGATCTGGTCCATTTCGATCCGCCGCTGGCGGTTCTCGGTGTCCACATGGAACACCGCCGCACCGTTGTCGCGGATGCGGAAGTAATACTCTGGCAGTGCTTCACTCATTAGACATCCCCGAGGGCAACCCTGTTAAACGGACCCGTTGTCGATACACCGCAGCAGCGATCCGTCCGGGTCGATGACACAAAAGAAACGTACACCATTTTCATTTTCGATCAACGACATGTCGCGAGGGCGCCCCATGGGATCATCGGGCAGCTCCAAAGCGTCCCAGGTCTGTTGCAGCCCGTCCAGATCATCCACGCGGATGCACGCACTGTGCCAGCTTTCTTCGGGCACCAGATCAGGGTGGTGCACGAACTCCACTTCCATGGTGTCGCGGGCAAGGATCAGCCAGCCTGTGTCGCGGTAGACTTCTGCAAATCCCAGCCGCGCGTAAAAGGCGCATGTCGCCTCAAAGTCGCGACTGGGCAGGTTGGCCGTGATCCGGTCGGCGCGCATGGCGTTCAGGTCAGCCCGGCGCAGAACGTCTGGATGCGCGTGCAGGCCTCGGTCAGTGCGGCGTCCGAGGTGGCATAGCTGACCCGGAAGTTGGGGCTCAGCCCGAAAGCCGCGCCAAAGACGACGGCAACACCGGTTTCTTCCAGAAGGGCCGTGGCAAAGGTCTCGTCATTGTCGATCTTGGTGCCTGCTGGGGACGTCTTGCCGATGCAGCCCGCAATGGACGGGTAGACATAGAACGCGCCTTCAGGTGTCGGGCAGGAGATGCCTTCCGCTGCGTTCAGCATCTCGACAACCAGATTGCGACGACGGGTGAACATCTCATTGTTGGGCGCGATATAGTCCTGCGTGCCGTTCAGCGCCTCGACCGCGGCCCACTGACTGATGGAGCAGGGGTTGGACGTGGACTGCGACTGCACCTTGCGCATGGCCTTGATGATCTCTTCGGGGCCCGCAGCATAGCCGATGCGCCAGCCGGTCATGGCATAGGCCTTGGAGACACCGTTGACCGTCAGTGTGCGGTCATAGAGCTTGGGCTCGACCTCGGCAGGCGTGCAGAAGGTGAAATCGTCATAGGCCAGATGTTCATACATGTCGTCGGTCATGATCTGCACATGCGGGTGGCGCAGCAACACATCGGTAAGCTGCTTAAGCTCGCCGTGGGTATAGCCCGCGCCTGTGGGGTTGGAGGGCGAGTTGAAGATCAGCCACTTGGTCTTGTCCGTGATCGCGTCCTCAAGCTGATCTGCAGTCAGCTTGTAGTCGGTCTGGATGGAGGCCTCTGCCACCACGGGCGTGCCACCAGCCAGCAACACCATATCGGGATAGCTGACCCAGTAGGGGGCGGGGATGACAACTTCGTCGCCCTCGTTCAGCGTGGCCATCAATGCGTTGTAAAGGATTTGTTTACCACCTGTGCCCACAGTCACTTGTGCGGGCGTATAGTCGAGCCCGTTGTCGCGCTTGAACTTGGCGACGATGGCCTGCTTCAACTCGGGGATGCCGTCGACGGCGGTGTACTTGGTCTTGCCATCGTGGATCGCCTGAATGGCCGCATCCTTGATGTTTTGTGGCGTGTCAAAGTCGGGCTCACCTGCGCCAAGGCCGATAATATCACGGCCTGCGGCCTTCAACTCGGCTGCCTTTTGCGTGACGGCAATGGTTGGCGACGGTTTGACGCGGGCAAGAGTCGTTGAGAGCAGTTTCATATCGGCCTCTGGTTGGTTATGTGTGCGTGCATACTCATAGCAGGCGCATAGGCGTCGACAAGCGCCATTGGCGCGATGGATAGGAGAACGATGCCATGGATGGAGATATCGACTGGTACGGACCGGAAGCCGCCACATTCGGCGACCGCGTGGCAGCTGCCCGCGAGCAGGCAGGCATGTCTCAGGCTGTGTTGGCGAAACGTCTGGGCGTGCGGCTGGCGACATTGCGCGCCTGGGAGGATGACCATTCAGAGCCGCGGGCCAACCGTTTGTCGATGCTGGCGGGGCTGTTGAACGTCTCCATGATGTGGCTGATCAACGGCGAAGGCGAAGGGATCGACGATCCCCGCGACGCGGTCAGCAGCGACGTGGCCGAAATTCTGGCCGAAATGCGCGGGCTGCGCGCGGATATGCTGAAAAAGGCTGAAACAATGGGCCGTCTGGAAAAGCAGTTGCGCGCGATGATGGCGGGCCAGCAAGCGGATGGATGAAACGGACGCCCATCGGCGCAAGCGGCTTTACATGCGGTCCATCCGGCGCGGGATCAAGGAAATGGATCTGATCCTGACGTCCTACGCGGACAGGCATCTGGCGGACATGGATGAGGCTACCCTGACGCTTTATGACGCCTTGCTGAACGAAAACGATCATGACCTCTATCAATGGGTGACGGGTCAGACGGCGGCGGATGCCCCCTACATTGCGATGATCGCGGATATTCAAGCGCATATGGCCGCGCAGCGGGTCTAGGGTCCTGACCCTAGTTCTTGAGGTTCAGCACGCGCCAGCTTGAGTTGGGGCGCTTGCTGATGTGCCGCGCGATCATGAACCGTTCAAGTTTGGTCTGAAGGTTCAGCACCAGAATTCCCGTCAGCGCGGCATAGGCCAACAGCAGCACCAGAACCCATCCGGACTGATGTCCGCTCAGCAATGTTGCCATGGCGATGCAGGCCATAAAATGGCCGCCGACAAGCAGAATTCCCAATGTGAAAATCACGGGTGGCGTCCTCTTAAACACAAGCACCTTCGGGTAAAGGCACCTTTTGTTAACCATGAATTGAGGAACAAAGAAGGCGCTCAGAAGGCAGTTTTGGTGTGTCGTTGCAGGCTCCGGGGCCTTATTTCCAAGGCTCTTGCGGGCTGCGCATCGGAAAGGCGGACATTCCTCGCATCTTATAAACGAATTATTGTCATTTCTTCTTCAGGTTCAGGTCAGCCAAACGGATCGGAGAGAAATGATGAACACAGAAACACCCGTGGTTGCCGCCAATGATGCGGGTCAGCCACACCCCCAGGCCTTCCAAAGCAAAGGGTTCATGACCGGATATCTTGAAGCGCTGTCGCTGGTCGAACGCCTGCACCGTCTGCTGCTTGACGTGATCAAGGACGAATTTGAACGTGTCGGCGTGCTGGAAATCAACGCTGTGCAGGCGCTCTTGCTGTTCAACATCGGCGACAATGAAGTCACAGCCGGAGAGCTGAAAAGCCGCGGCTACTATCAAGGCTCCAACGTCAGCTACAACCTCAAGAAACTGGTCGAGATGGGCTATATGCACCACCAGCGTTGCGAGATTGACCGCCGATCCGTGCGGGTGCGCCTGACCGAAAAAGGCCGCCATATCCGCGATGTGGTCGCCACATTGTTCGAGCGGCACGCCGAAGGTCTGGAGAATAAAGGTGTCTTGGGTCCGGAAGGAATTGCGGACATCACCACCTCGCTCAAACGGATGGAGCGGTACTGGTCAGACCAGATCCGCTATATCTACTAGGCAAGCTGCGTGGGGCAGGGCAGCCTTAGCTTAGGCTGTCCCAATGGGCTTGGGCCTTGGCGATCATGGCATCTTGCCCTGCGTCGAATTTGGTGCCGCCCACCGGTTTGGCGAACAGGTACAGCTTGCCCTGATAGATACGCCAGACTTCCGGGTCGCCATCAACGATCTTTTTGAACGACATTGCGCGGGTACAATAGCCCCCGAACTGCGGCTCAAAGGCTGCGGGGTCCGCGCGGAACGCCTCTGCATCCTCCGCACTGGCGAAGTGCCAGGGTTTGCCGCGCCAGTCCACCACATGATCCGAGCTGCCCTCGCGGGCGGCGGCAATGGTCCAATAGGCGTGCGTGTCGTACCCTTGCATGGCAATCCCCGCACGGTTTGTGGCCACGCGGTAAGGGGTCGCAAATGCTGCGGGTGCGGCGCAGAAAGCCGCGGCACTTGTCAGAAAAAAGCGGCGTGAAAATGTGGTCATGGGGAACCTCGAACCCTTGGGCGTCTTACACATCCTAGCAGATCACCCGCGCGGGCGGGATGCACATTTGCGTGACGCCAAAGGCGGCTCAAAGCTGCGAGAACACCAATCCGTCCAATTCGCGCAGCAGCTTTTGGCGCATGGCACGGGCGTAATCGGCAAAGCCGATGGCGGTCAACACAAAGGCATCCGGCCCAAGGATCACCTCAGCGTTGAAATAGGACGACAGCTCGCCGATTTCGGACTGTCGGGTATCACCGGTGTTTGGATCATCCGCACCGATCACCAAGGCATTGATGGTGATGCCGCTGGCCTCAATGCGCGCTTTGAGGTCACGGGGGCGGGGGCCCAGATTGCTTTTCCCATCGCCCGAAATGTCGAGGGTCCGTTTCCAACAGTCGCGCTGCGTGTCGAGGTGGATGCGCCCCAATTGCATGGCGACCCCAAGGGCCGTGCCGGGGGTGGCCGTGCGCCGCGTGGTCTGGCGCAGGGTTTCGATCACCCCGTCCAAGGCGGCTTCATCCTGCAGAATGGTCCAGTCGACCAAGGTGGCCTGATCGCTTGGCCCGCTCCATTCGTAGACCATCAGCCGAATGGGCGCGCTGGACATGGCGAAAATCTTGGCTCGCACATCTGCATCATCCAGTGCTGCGGCGACCCCGCCCAGTTGCAAGCGGTATTCCCGCGCATCGACGGAGCCTGAAACATCAAGACCCAGGGCCAGCGCCTGCCGACATTGCGCCTGCGCCACGCCTGCCGACAAAACAGCGGCGCACAGGACCGCCGCGCGGATCATCCTGCGTCTTGGCCGGGCTGCGTCAGCGCACCGATGCTGGGTGGCGTCAATTCCCGCTCCAGCTTTTGACGCATGGCGCGGGAATAGTCGTCAAAACCATCGGCGATGACGATAAACGCCCCGGGGCCGCGCATGACTTCGCGCTGGTAAAACGCGATCAGCCCGACTTCGCCTTCGAAATCGGCGGCGTTGACCACCAGCCCGTTGACCGTGATCCCCTGGAAGGCAAACTCGCGGTAGGCGATCAACGGCCCGAAGCCTTCGTTGTTCTGCCCGTCGCCGGCCATATCAAGGGTCTGGCGCAGGCATTTGGGCCCGCGGGCGAACATCTCGGCGCCAAAACCCAGCGCATATCCCATGGCGGTGGGGAAATCGTTGTGGCTGCGCTTGCTGTCTGCAATGACCTCTGCGGCGCGCACGATATCGGCGCGATTGTTGATGAGGGTCCAGTCCAGCAGGACCTCTTGATTGTAGCGCCCTGACCATTCGTAGACACCCAAAGCGACCGGCTGGTCGGCGGCAAAGAAGGCGTTCTGCACCTCGGGCGAGATCAGCGCGGAGACAAGACCCCCGCGCTGCAACTGGTCCTCGGCGGCATCAACAGAACTGGAGACATCCAGCGCCAGCAGCAGCGCCAGACGGCATTCCGCCATCGCGGTACCGGCCAGCAAGGACAGCGCCAGCGTGGATGCGGCCAGCGCGCGCATCACCAGGATCCGGTGTTGCCCATGCTGGTCCATGGCTCTGCGGGCTCAAGGCTGTCGCCTTCCTGCAAAAGCTCGACCGAGATGTTGTCAGGGCTGCGCACAAAGGCCATGCGCCCGTCGTGGGGCGGGCGGTTGATGGTGACGCCATTGTCCATAAGGTGCTGACAGGTCTCGTAAATATTCTCGACCGTGTAGGCAAGGTGGCCAAAGTGGCGGCTGTCGCTGGGCAGGCCATCGTCGCCGTCCCAGTTATAGGTCAGTTCCACATCCGCGTGGCCGTCATCCATGCCGGGGGGGCACAGGAACACCAGCGTAAAGCGCCCGCCTTCGTGGTCCATGCGCCTGCGCTCCACCAACCCAAGCAGTTTGTAGAACGCGATGGAGGCATCAAGGTCTTTCACACGCACCATGGTGTGCAGGTATTTGATCGGCATGGGGGGTATCCTTTGTCCGTGGGTTCAGCGCAAAGGTAGCATGTTGCGCGCTGAGGGCCAGAGGTGCCGGATCAGAAGGCGGAGCGGATGCCGATGCTCAGGCCTACACGGTTGCTGTCATACAGCCCGATGTTGCTGCTGGTGGTTGATGCGCTCAGGCTGACCGAGGGGTTGAACCCGTAGTAGTCGATCTGCGTAAACGTCGCGGTGATGTCGGCGGTGATCTTGAGGTCCTCGCGCCCGTCCGCGCTGTGGCGCGATACGTCATAGTCGCGCAATGACGCGCCCAGACCAAGCTGGATCGCGGCTCCCATAACGGGTTTGCCCAGCACATAGCCGCCGCGCAGTTCGACTTCGCGATACTCGGAATCCGCGGTGGGGGAGGAGGTCGTGGCCAGCCCCAGCTTGACAAAGGCCAGATTGCCGGAGGCGAGGCGCTTGTTCATGCTGGCCGTCAGCCTGTAGGTGTCCACGTCCGAGGTCCGCTGGCCCACCTGATGCTCTGCCTGAAAGGAAAAGCGCAGGTTGGTCTCGCGGTTGGGCTTGTAGGTCTGGGCGACTGTCCCGCGCAGCGCGGTGGCATAGCGCGCGCCGCCATACCAGCTTTGGACAGCGTCAAGGTCGAACATGAACTCGCCCTTCCGCTCAAGGTTCAGCCTGCGGTAGCCATAGCCGATCCCGACGGTGCCATAGGCAAAATCGCTGCCTTCCACGCCGGGTGCCTGATCTTTGGAACTGCCCGACAGCATGAAACTGCGGTAGGAGGCAGAGAATTTCAGATCGTGCGCCGTGTCATGGGTCTGGTGAAAGCGGTAGCGGGTTTGCACGCTTGCGCCGAATTCCAGCCCTGACAAGGCTTGCGCTGCGCCATCGAGGGCGAATTCCACAGGCTCGCCAAACAGGATTTCGCTGATCTTGTAGTTCAGAAGCGACCGGTCATTGGCAGAGCCGTTGTTGATGTTCGAATTGGGAGCCAGTGTGAACGACAGATGCGTCGACCACGGGTTTTGCTGGCGCACATGGGCAAAGTCGCGGCGCGCACGGTGCTCGTGGCGCACAGAGGGCGCGTGGTGCACGGCACGGCGCAACCAAAGCTGCGCGCGGCTGCGTTTTCCGTCTGACGACAGGGTTTGCGCCATCACGCGGGCTGCGGTGAATTTTTCGGCGTCCGTTTCGGACAGGCGCCACGCCTGACGGGCAGAGGTCTGGGCAGGGGCGTATTGACCCATCTGCCGCAATCCACTGGCGCGGATCAGATGGGCAGTGCGGTCTTGTTCGTCGCGCTGCAAAAGGGCTTCGGCAAAGACCACGGCGCGTGCGGGATCGTTGCCTTGCAGGCTCAGCACCGCAGCTTTCTTGAGTTCGGCAGGGGAGATGCGGACCTCGGCCTGCGAGCCCGGCGCTATTGATAGCGCCAGGGCCGCAGCATATCCGAACCGCCGAAAGGCAGGTCCCATCATGGCTGGATTGCAGGGTCCCGATAGACAATAAAGCCCGAGGTATCGCGGGTGGTTGCCCCCTCGAAGTCGTCGGTATTCTCCATCACCAGCACGCCCACGATCTCGTCGGGGTCATCCCCTGAGACGATGGCATAGTACTTGCCGCTTTCGTATTGCTGGCCGCCATCTGCGGTGCGCACGGTGCTGGTCACGCTGCCGATCAGATCGCCATTGTTGTCCAGAACGCCGGGGCCCACGGTAAACACGGCTGCCGGTAGGGTCGTGATGGCAAAGGCTGCATTATCGTCAACGTTTCCAACGCTTTCGTTGATGTTGTCCAGCACGGTTTGCGTGATGTTGTTGCCGTTGATGTCGTAAATCTCACGATTTGTGAGCTCACCCAGCACAGCATCGCCGCGCAGGCCGGTATCATCATCAAAATCGTTGAAGTCGATGGCAACGCGCATATCACCCGTTGAATACTGCAACCCGCCGTCTCCGTTGAAATCGCGGATACCTGCGGCCTTGCCCTTGAACTCGGCCTGACCGGTGGCGGGCAGCGTGACGCTCCCCTCGCGTTGATAGACGAAACCACCAAAGCCGTAGGGGATGTAGTTTCCGGTCCGCACAATGGCGAAACTGGATGTGGGCGTGACGCCGTCAGGCCCGTTCAGGCGGCTGACACCATAGATGGCGCGGTGCGTGAACTGGCTGATGGGCGCGCCGGTGACGCTGTCGGGGACGACACTGGCACCTTCATAGACCTGAAACTCGCCATTCAACGACCCGACGGCTGTGCCGCGCTGATAGGTGTTGAAGCCGTCGAAGCCTAGGTTGTTGACACTGAACGTGTCGTTGGCGGCGTCATAACGCACCTCGTTGGCATATCCGTTACCGATGTTTTCACCCTCGGTATCGCGTGCCTCGTTTCGGAACAGACCCAATGCGGGCGAGGGCGACGTGGTGCCGGGGGGCACAACGCGGTCCCCTGTGATGGGCGTGGCTGTATCGTCTGTGCCATCACCGGTATCGTCTTCGCTTGCGGTCTCTTCGGTTGGGAAAGGTGGCGTACCACCACAGCTAACCAGAAACGTGGTCAGCATTAGTCCTGCGACTAGCTTTTTCATACAACTCTGCCTCATGGGTGTTCTTTTATTATTGACCTGATGATCCGGCCTTGCCCCCCCTTCTGTCAACGCTGATGCGCAGGCGCGCTGAATTTAGCTGCGATGTGCAACTTAAAAACAATACCGCATATGGCGGTTCCTGCGGGCCTTCCACCAAGATATAGTGAAACCCGAATCCACGCCCATCTATAGGACGCATCCCATGTCGCTGACCCCTGAACAACAAGCCGAAATTGACGACCTGCGGGCCACGTCCCACGCCACCCTCCGCGCAACCGTTCCGGGGATGGAGGCGCACCTCTACAAGGCGCACAATGTGCTGGACCACGGCTTTGTCCGCGTGATCGACTACATGGGCGACGACGCCGCCATCTGTCAGGCCGCCCGCGTGTCCTACGGCAAGGGCACCAAATCCGTGCAAAACGACGCCGGCCTCATCCGCTACCTCATGCGCCACTGGCACTCGACCCCGTTTGAAATGTGCGAAATCAAACTGCACGTCAAACTCCCGGTCTTTGTCGCCCGCCAATGGATCCGCCACCGCACCGCCAACGTGAACGAATACTCCGCCCGCTACTCCATTCTGGACCGCGAATTCTACATCCCGGCACCCGAACACATCAACGCGCAGTCCGTGATCAACAATCAGGGCAGGGGAGGCGTGCTGGAAGGGGCCGAAGCCGCCCGCGTGTTGGAAATCCTCAAGGCCGACAGCAATCGCGCCTATGACCACTACGAAGAGATGATCTCCGACGAAGGTCAAGACGGCCTGGCCCGAGAGCTCGCCCGCATGAACCTCCCCGCCAACATTTACACCCAATGGTACTGGAAAGTGGACCTGCACAACCTCTTCCACTTCCTGCGCTTACGGGCCGACAAACACGCCCAATACGAAATCCGCGTCTACGCCGACGCCATCTGCGAAATGGTCAAAGACTGGGTTCCAGCGGCTTACGGAGCTTTCGAGGACTACCGCCTAGGCGGTGCCACGATGAGCGGCAAAGCCCTGGATTGCGTCCGCCGGATGCTGGCGGGCGAAGAGGTCACACAGGAGACTTCGGGGATGTCGAAGGGGGAATGGCGGGAGTTTGAGGGTGTAGTGAAGGGGTGAGTGTTACCGGCCGTTCAGTACGGTTATACTTAGTGGATGGAACAGCCACAGGC
>CALAIJ010000013.1 GCA_937923365.1 uncultured Sulfitobacter sp. | reverse complement strand
TATGCGTGGTGGTACATCGACGGGGTCAGCGACGACGGCACCCGCGCCATCTCGATCATCGGCTTCATAGGGTCGGTCTTTTCGCCATGGTACCATTGGTCGGGGCGCGGTGATCCGGCAAACAACTGCTGCATGAACGTGGCGACATACGGGCGCGGCGGGCGCTTTGCGATGACGGACCGCGGGCGCGGCGCACTGAAGACAACGGCGGATACCTTTACGGTTGGTCCTTCGTCCATGCAGTGGAACGGGCAGGACGTGGTGATCGACATTGATGAGGTATCCTCGTTGCCGTTGATTTCGCGGATGCGGGGCCGTGTTACGCTGACCCCGTCGGCCATCACCACTGTGGAACTGCCTCTGACAACGGACGGCGCACATATCTGGCGGCCCTTTGCGCCCGTGTCGCGGATCAAAGTCGATCTGGAAGCAACGGGCTGGCAATTCGACGGGCACGGTTACTTCGATGCCAACTTTGGCGCGCGCCCATTGGAGCATGACTTTAGCTATTGGACATGGGGTCGGTATCCAACCTCGGACGGAGCAACCTGTTTTTATGACGCCGAGCGCCGCGATGGCACCACGCTGGAAGCCGCAGTAGCGTTCGATGCCCAAGGCCAAGCACGCCACATCAGCGCCCCTGCCCGTACGCCGTTCAAGCGTACGCTATGGGCATTGCGCCGCGAGACGCGGGCGGATGCCGGCACCACGCCGAAGCAGATCAAGGCAATGCTGGACGCGCCGTTCTATTCACGGTCTGTGGTGGAAACCCACATCAACGGAGAGCGCACCCAAGGCGTGCACGAAGCGCTTGATCTGAACCGTTATGCCAATCCGCTGCTGAAACCGATGCTGGCCGTGCGCGTGCCAAGACGCCCCCGCTGGTCGCTACATCTCTGAGGGCTGCACGGGTGTCTCGTTGGGGTTCAGACGCGCAACACTTGCGTTCAGCACGGCGGCCACAGTGACCCAGACCAGATAAGGCACAAAGGCCAGACCCGCGAGCGTATCAATCTGGAAATGCGCCCATGTACAGCCGAGCACCGAAAGCCACAGCGGGATCATCACCAGCAACGCGCCCTTGAGCCTGCGCAGGCCAAAGAACACAGGTGTCCAAAGGGTCGAAAACGCGGCCTGTGATGCCCAGAAAGCCATCGCATAGGCATTGCCTTCCATGACGGCGACACGCGCGCCAGCAAAGGATATCAACAGATAGATTGACGTCCATGCCAAGGGAAACACCCAGTCGGGCGGCGTCCACGTAGGCTTGTCCAGCGTTCTGTACCAAGCGCCCGGTTTGAACAAAGCGCCCGTCGTGGCCGCACCTGCGCACGCCAGCAAGAAGATCGCAAAAAGTGAAAAGCTCATCGGGTCGTGTCCTTATTCGGCGGCGATGCCTGTTGTCTCGTCTCGGGCGCGCAGTTGGGCAAGCACATCGATCAGGGCGGCAGCACGTCCGTGTTGCGCCGATCTGGTGCCGTCGGCTGCTGCATCCACAAGGAACTGCACCTCTGGCAACGCTGGCGCAAAAATGACCGGAGAGCGCGGTGTCACTGTTGTCGCCGCCGCGCGCATCCCAGCCTGCGCCAGCCATCCGATCTTTTGCATTTTCGAGGTATGCGCACGGGTGGTGATGCTGTCGAACTTCTGTTTGCGGATCTCTTTGCTGATCCCCGCATAGATAAAGCGTGCTGCAAAAATGCCGCTGCGGGCACTGCGTGGCAGAGCGGCGATGCCGGCCTCTGACCGCAGATAAAGCCGCTGTGCCTGCGCCAGGAGGCGGCGCACAATGGCGCGGGTTTCTGCATCTGCATGCGGTGCGGCAAAAAACCCTTCGGGCGTTTTGCCTGCGTCTGCCAACCAGTCGAGCGGCAGATATAGACGGCGCGCTGCGGCGTCTTCGCCGACGTCGCGGGCAATGTTGGTCAACTGCATCGCCACACCCAGATCACACGCACGTGCCAAGGCATCCGCATCACGCACGCGCATCAAGACGCACATCATTGCCCCCACAGCCGAGGCTACACGGGCGGAATAGCTTATCACGCCGGACAGGTCGTCATACATGCGTTCATCCGCGTCCCACGCCAGCCCTTCAAGCAGGGCATCCGGCAGGGCGCGTGGCATGTCGAACTCCTCGATGATCGCGGCAAACGCGCGGTCTTCGGGGGCATTGCGCGGGGTGCCCGCATAGGCCAGATCAAGGCGTTGTTGCAGGTCAAGCACGGCGCGGGTCTTGTTGCCGCCTTCATCCACTTCATCGTCTGCCAAACGACAGAACGCATAAAGCGCCAATGCCGGATCGCGCACAGATGCGGGCAGCAGTCTGGATGCTGCGTGAAACGACAGGGATCCTGTGCGGATCACCGCGCGACAATGCGCCATGTCGGCTGGCGCGATCATTCCGCTGCCATCCGTTGCTCAACAGGGCGCGGCGCGTCGGGGACCAGCTTGCCCAGCACCTCGGCCGAAGACACAACCCCCGGCAGCCCAGCGCCAGGATGCGTGCCCGCACCAACCAGATAGAGGCCGCGCGCCTCTTCGCTGACGTTGTGCGGACGGAACCATGCGCTTTGAAGGATGCGCGGCTCGATCGAGAACCCACAGCCGTGCGGGCTTAGGTAACGGTCACGGAACGTCTCTGGCGTGAACTCCGTTTCGGTGACGATGTGGTCTTCGAAACCGGGGATCAACTGCTGCAGGGCAGCGGTGACCTTGGCCTTGTACTTGGGCGCCTCGGTCTGCCAATCGACCGGATTATCCCAACCCAGATGGGGCACAGGGGACAGGACATAGAATGTGTCGTCACCCTTTGGCGCGGCGGTAGGATCGGTGACAGCCGGACGGTGGACGTAAAGGCTCATGTCGTCAGCCAGTTTGCCCTTCATGAAGATGTCTTTGAGCAGCCCCTGAAAGCGCGGCCCGTTGAGGATGGTGTGGTGACCCACGTCTGCCCATTTGCCCGCGGTGCCCTTGGTGCCAAAGTACCAGACATAAAGACCCATGGACCAACGCCTGCGGTTCAACTTGGCTGGTGTCCAGCGGCGTTTCTTGTGGTTGCGCAGCAGACGGTCATAGGTGTGGCCTGCGTCCGCATTGCTCACGATCAGCGGGGCATGCAGTGTCTCTCCATCTGTCAGGCGCACGGATTTCGCGGCACCGCCTTGGACGATGATCTCGTCGGCTTCCGTCCCTTGCCGGATGATCCCGCCTTGGGCGCGCACAACGTTCGCCATCGCATCGGCAATCGCCTGCACACCGCCCATGGCATAATGCACGCCGTATTCCTTCTCCAGATGCCCGACAAGCGCATAGATGGAGGTCACATGCGTCGGATCACCACCGATGAACAGCGGGTGAAACGACAGCGCCATGCGCAGACGTTCGTCTTTGACCCGCTTGGCGACATGCCCATAGATGGACCGATCCGCGCGCAGCCATGCAAAGGTGGGCAGGACCTTTATCGTCTCCCACGCCTTGTGCATGGGTTTGGCAACCATACCCTCGTATCCGATGACAAAACGCTTTTGGCTGTCTTTAAGGAACCGCTTGTAGCCCGGCAGGTCGCGGGGGCTGATCCTGGAGATTTCCTTGAACATCCGCGCGTCATCGCCGCACGCGTTGAACCGCGTGCCATCAGGCCACCGCACTTCGTAGTAAGGATCAAGCGGGCGCAGATCGACATCCTTGCGGAAATCGCGCCCGCAGGCGGCCCAAAGGTCTTCGAACACCTGCGGCACAGTGACGATTGTGGGCCCTAGATCAAAGCGGTGACCCTCTTGAGTAATCGACGATCCGCGGCCCCCCGCACGGTCCAGACGGTCCAGCACGGTGACGGAATATCCCTTGGCCCCCAACCGCATCGCAGCTGAAAGACCGCCAAGGCCTGCTCCTATGACAATCGCGCGGTTGTCGTGACCTGAATCAAGAGTCGTTTCCATATCCGTCTTACCGTAGACCTGTAAGCTTTGATTGACAACTTTTCTGGCAAGTATCTTTTCAACTTTGCGAGAATGTGTAAATCTATCCTGACAGTCAGGGATATTCCGCCAGATGGACCAAGTGGTCAGCCTTAGCTTTTTCCGATTCGAGTCGGCCCTTGGAAAACTCTGGGCGCTGGCAATGATGGGCTTTGCGCGGCGGCCCTTGTCGCGGGTGCCGGGTATCGGGTTTTGGAAGCTGTTTGGCTCCGGCACGGGCGAAGGGTTCACGCCCCGACCAAACACAAGCGTCTATGCGATCCTTGCCACTTGGCCCGATCTGGAGACAGCCAAATCCGCCCATGAGACAGCCCCGATTTTTGACCGCTACCACGCACAGTCGGACGAATGCTGGACAGTCTACATGACGCCGCAATCGGCACGTGGGGAATGGTCGGGAAAAACGCCCTTTATCGTCTCTAACGCTGCACAAAATGGCCCTCTGGCCGCCTTGACCCGTGCGACGATCAAGCCGCGCATTCTGGCGCGTTTCTGGGGTCGGGTGCCGAATATCTCTCAGGTTATTGGTCGTGATCCGAACGTCCTGTTCAAGATTGGCATTGGTGAAGTGCCGATGCTGCATCAGGTCACTTTCTCTATCTGGCCCGACGCTACGCGCATGGCCGCTTTTGCCCGCACAGGCCCCCATGCGGACGCCATCAAAGCCGTCCGCGATGAAGGCTGGTTTGCCGAAGAACTTTACGCCCGTTTTGCCCTCGTGTCGGAAAGCGGCACTTGGGGCGGCCAGTCACCGCTGGCACAGACGCCTCTTGCAGGAATGGAATCACCATGAAGCACCCCTTCCCTTTCTCCGCCATTGTCGGCCAGACCGAAATGAAGCGCGCCATGCTGCTGACCGCCATCGACCCCACGATTGGCGGCGTGTTGGTCTTTGGGGACCGTGGCACAGGCAAGTCGACCGCCGTGCGCGCACTCGCCGCCTTGTTGCCGCCGATCAAGGCGGTGAAAACCTGCCCTGTGAACAGCGAACGTCTTGAGGATTGCCCGGCCTGGGCAAACGTCACCGCCAAGGCCACCCATAGCATGCCGACCCCCGTTGTTGATCTGCCGCTGGGCGCGTCAGAGGACCGCGTGACAGGTGCGCTGGATATCGAGAAAGCGCTGACCAAAGGCGAAAAGGCGTTCCAGCCCGGACTGCTGGCACAGGCCAACCGCGGCTACCTTTACATAGACGAGGTCAACTTGCTGGAGGACCACATCGTGGACCTGCTGCTGGACGTGGCGCAATCGGGCGAGAATGTCGTTGAACGCGAAGGTCTGTCGATCCGTCATGCAGCGCGCTTTGTGCTGGTGGGGTCAGGCAACCCCGAAGAAGGCGAGTTGCGGCCCCAGTTGCTGGACCGTTTCGGGTTGTCGGTTGATGTCGCCTCTCCCACTGACATTGACGAACGGGTCGAAGTGATCAAACGCCGCGACGCTTACGAGCACGACAACGCCGCCTTTATGCTGCGCTGGCAAGCCGAAGACGCAGCCCTGCGCGACCGCATTCTGAAAGCCCGCAAGACGCTCAAGAAACTCAAGACGCCCGACAGCAGCCTGCGCGATGTGGCAGAGCTTTGCGTCAAGCTGGGCAGCGACGGATTGCGGGGTGAGCTGACATTGCTGAAAGCTGCCCGCGCCTATGCGGCGTCGCGTGATGACACCGCACTGACCCGCGCCCATATCCGCGATGTGGCTGCACTTGCCCTGCGCCACCGCCTGCGCCGCGATCCGCTGGATGAGGCCGGATCAGGCGCACGTGTCGACCGCATCGTGGCGGAAACACTTGCATGACACCTTGGGCCCGCGCCTGCACTGCCCTGCGCCTGTTGGCGCTAGATCCCGCCTTGGGCGGTCTGGTGGTGCGTGCTCGTGTGGGTCCCGCACGGGATCATCTGACAGCCCAACTGGCGCAGGTCCTGCCCACCCCTGTCATGCGTCTGCAACCCAATCTGGGTGCTGATGAACTGGACGGCGGTATCGACGTCACCGCCTCTTTGGGCCGCGGCACCATGGTGCAACGGCGCGGTCTGTTGGACCGTGCGCCGACAACCTTTGTCATTCCCATGGCGGAACGTCTTGCACCGCTGATGAAGACCCGCCTTTCTGCATTGTTAGAGACTGATATCGGCCATACAGTTATCGCACTGGACGAAGGGTCAGAGCCGGATGAGGCCTTGCCCGACGCGCTGCTGGATCGGCTGGCCTTTCACGTGACATTGGATGAGGTGGCCTGCGCCGATCTGACGAAAATCGACACCCCACAAGCCGCGCGCGTGCCCCTGCCCGCCCTACCTGAGCCGCTCAGCGAAGAGGTCGTGACCCTTGCCGTGCGCCTTGGCATTGTCAGCCTGCGTGCACCAATGCTGGCGTTGCGGGCAGCACGTGCCCACGCGATGCTGGAGGGGCGCGATACGGTTATCGAGGCCGATCTGCTGGTCGCGGCAGAGCTGGTTCTGGCCCCGCGCGCCACGATCATGCCCGAGATAGAAACTCCTGACGCGCCGCCACCCGAGCCTGAGCCCGACGCGCCTGACGAACAGACCGCGTCTTCCGACGCACTGAACATTCCTGAGGACCTGTTGCTTGCTGCAATCGCAACTGCGCTCCCACCAGACCTTCTTGCTGGAACGCAGATCCGAAGTGCTGCGGGTGCTGGCAGCGGCTCAGGGACGCAGCGCATCGGCAACCGTAGAGGTCGCCCTTTACCACCCCGCGGCACGGGCCGCCCTGCCGCTGGCGCACGCGTTGATTTGTTCGCGACCCTGCGCGCGGCTGTCCCCTGGCAAAAGCTGCGCCGCGCGCAATATCCCGAACGCACCGGGGCAAGTGTTCTGCCCCAGGACTTGCGGCACAAACGCTACCTCGATCTATCCGATCGCCTGTTGGTCTTTGCTGTGGACGCCTCCGGCTCTGCCGCATTCTCGCGTCTGGCCGAGGCGAAAGGCGCCATCGAGCTGTTGCTTGCCGA
>CALAIJ010000012.1 GCA_937923365.1 uncultured Sulfitobacter sp. | reverse complement strand
GAACTGTCCGCGCCCGCATCACCTGCCACTGCACGCCGCAGACAGAATTTCGAGATTTGCGCCGCCGCACCAAAGGCCAGACCCAAGATAAGCCCAAAGATCACATGGACCGTTTGGACAGGCAGGTCGAATCGCAGGTTTTCCAAAAGCATGGGGCTCTCCTTTTGCGTCGCGCGCAGGAGGTATCTAGTCCCAATATCAGGGAATGGAAGGCCGCAAACTGGAACAATAGTTGCGAATTACCGCCATTAGCGGGACACTTTCCCTGCGATCGCAGCATCAGGCTCTTGCCCTTTCCACATTCACAGATTGGGCGGAACATTCCGTCCTAATTTGCGCAAACCGCAAAAACTGCGCAGCCATCCATTGGCGTGATCCTCAGCCGCGCGATCCTTTTGGGCACTGTCAGCGCGTTGAGCAGGGGGACATGTGATGATCCGGAATGACCTGCTGACCAATCACGCAAATTGGTTCAGGTCGCGATCAAAGCGCCTTTGACGCCCGGGCGGCTTGGCAGACGTTCTCAAAGGGGCCCTGCGGCAGTCCGTCAAAATTCAATTGCCTCAGCGACGATCCCTTGCAACAGGGTCTGTACCTTTTGCATGGGCCCGTCTGGGTAGTTGCGATGCCCGATCATCACTTTGCCTTCACGTTCCGCGACAAAAATCGCGTAAGGGCAGTGCTGGATGTTCATTGGGTCCGCCTCCATCACTTCCCGTGACACGACAGCCGAACAGAACAAAAAGATGTCGGCAGCCTCAAATATCTTTGCGCTGCTGCCCACGTCGGCAGCTGTCCGGTTCAACATCTCGCCGGTATGACTGACAAAATCGATGACCAGACCTTGCCCGACAATCGCGCTTTCGACGGCGAAGGTGGCGTCTTCGAAACTACCGTCGTAGATTTTCACCAGGGGTGCTTCATCCGCGGCACTGGGCGCGGCAACCCAAAGGCCCAGCGCCAAAGAACACATTACGTTTCGCCAAGCCATCGCAGCCCCCCAAGGGAATACCCCGGCCCGATGTCGGGCCAGGGTCGTTTCAGTCAGCCAAACATGTCAGCTGTGATACCTGCATACCAGCCTTCTGATTCCTCGTAGGTGGCTTTGCGCGTATCGGCGCTTTCGCCCGTTTGGGAGATGAAGCCGTCAACCTTGGCAATCTTCTCGTCTGTCGCCTCGTAGGTGGCACCAACCTTGACGCCGTCATTGGTGTCGATCAGCGACCAACAGGTGTTGGAGAACTTGGCAGGGAACACCTTGGATCCTGTCAGCGCACCGCGTACCGCATTGGCACAGACCTTTGCCTGCGAGTTGGCCGAAAAGCCCGACTTGGGCATATCCCCTTGCTGGGAGGCATCGCCCAGCACGTAGACATCAGGGTCTGCCTTGGTCGACATGTCGATTGCGTTCACTGGCGCCCAGTTGCCATCCGTAACACCGGCAAGCTCAGCAATGCGCCCTGCTTTCATCGCGGGGATTACATTGCAAACGTCAACTTTGGTCTCTTCACCGTCGATGGTGACGGTCATGGCATCGGGATCCACGGATACACTGCCCCCGCCAAAGTCCTCGCCGATCCAGTCGATCATACCCTCGTAGTGATCGGCCCAGCCCTCTTGGAACAGCGCCATCTTGGAGAATTTCGGCTTGGGGTCGGCGACGATGATCTTGGCCGTCGGGTTGTTGTTCTTGAGGAAGTGGGCAACCATCGAAACCCGCTCGTAAGGTCCCGGAGGGCAGCGATAGGGATTTGGCGGGGCGACCATGGCAAATGTCCCGCCTTCGGGCATCGCCATCAGCTGCGCCTTCAGCAGTTCGGACTGCGAACCGGCTTTGTAAGCATGCGGCATCGCGTTTTGCGCATTCAGGTCCCAACCTTCCACTGCCCCTTCGACAAAGTCGATACCGGGGCTGAGGATCAGTTTGTCGTAGGCAACCGTGGCCCCCCCCGCGAGCGAGACCGTCTTGGCATCGCGGTCCACCCCGATGGCCCAGTCATGCACAACATTCACGCCGCCCGTGGCCAAGGTGCCGTAGGAATGGCCAATGTCGTCGATCTCTTTGAAACCACCCAGATAGAGGTTCGAGAAGAAGCAGGTGTAATACATCCGCGAAGGTTCGATCAGCGTGACGTCCACTGCCCCCTTGCTGTCCTTGGCGATGTACCGCGCGGCTGTGGCACCACCTGCACCGCCACCAATGACCACCACACGTGGTTTGCCGTGGCCGTCTGCGCGCACCATCGGAGCGGCCAGCGTTGCAACCGCCGCAGCGGATGTCCCAAGGAATAATCTTCTGTCTAGCGTCATGTTCAGTCCTCCCGTTGTGCCCTCAGTTGTCGAGGGTCTTGAAATATGCGGCAAGTGCCGCGATCTCTTCGTTGCTAAGCCGCCCTGTGACCATCTGCATCACAGGGTTCTCTCGGTGTTTTGCCTTGTAGGCGTGCATGGCGGTGACGAAATCTGCCGTCTCCCAACCGGTAATGCCGGGGATGCCGTCGTTACTGCCACTTGTCTGGTGGCATGTGGTGCATTCACTGGCGAGGTACTCGCCGTATTCCACATCCCCCTCAATGGCGAGGATGGCAGCATCGACCGTGAAACCTGCGTCAACCTGTGCAGCCATGCTGCCGCCTGAAAACGTCTCGAGGTAGGCGATCACATCAACGCGGTCGGCTTCGGCCTTAAGCCCGCGAAAACTCATCTTGGTTTTGGGAATGACGCCTTTGGGGTCTGCCAGAAAACCGTCCAGCGTTTCAGCGGTCCAGTGCAGCCCGTCATCGGCGGCCGCCCGCAGCGCCTTGGAGTATCTGAAATCGGCGACACTTCCTGCCTTGGCAGAAAGGATGTTGTTCAGCGGGGGGCCGACACGGTTGCGCGCCTCTGGTCCGACCATGTGACAACTGGCGCATTTCTTGAACACCTGTTGGCCGCGCTTGGCGTCGCCAAGGTCTTGGGCCAAGACCCCCGCCCCAACGAGCGAAGCCACGGCCATCACGAAAGGGAAAAGGGCGTTCATCAGTTACATCACTCTGTCGCTGTCTTGAGGTATTCGGTGATCGCGGTCACATCCGCCTCTTTGCGCAGACCGGAAAACAACATCTTGGTGCCTTTCATGAACCCCTTGGGTTTCGCGAGGAACGCGGCCAAGGCGTCTTCATCCCAGATGCGGCCTTCCTCAAATGCGGCCTGAAACGCCTTGGAATAGGCGAACCCGTCGACCGCGCCCATCGTGCGGCCCAACAACCCGTTCAACTGCGGGCCGGACTTGTTCTTGGCCCCGGCCCCGACTTCGTGACAGGCTTTGCACTTTCTGAAGACCTTCTCGCCAGCGGCGGCAAGCTGGGTGCCTTCATCTGCCGCTTGGTCTTCTTCGGGCGCGGGGGCTGCCTGCGCGTCTTCCTCGGCTTTGGGGGCTGCGGCGGGAATGAACGAAGGCCCTTCGGCTGTGAAGGACGGCAAGCCCTCGGCGGTGGCCGTGTTCATCACCGATTCCGTGCCTCCTTCGGGTGGGGTGCCCACCAGGAACACAGACCGCATGGTCACGCGGGTCTCTTCCTTGCAATTCTCCATGCAGGGCGCGGCACGCCATGCGGAATGCTCGCGGGCGATGCGGTCATCCACGATGAACCCGTCCTTGTTGTGCATCTCGAACGCGCCAAGGTTCTCATGGGTCAGCTCGAATTCGTCATCGATCAGATCATTGGAATAGAGGATATAGGCCACGATCGCGTAGGTCTCATCAGGGGTCAGCGTGCCCGCCTCACCAAAGGGCATGGAGCGGTAAACGTAATCGTAAACCGTCGACAGATGCGGCCAGTAGGACCCTACCGTCTTGACCGGATCCTTGTCGCCCAGCGTGTCAAAACCACCTGCCAGAACCGGCCAATTGTCCACGCCCTCGGCAAAGTCGCCATGGCAGGACGCGCATCTGTCCGCGAAGATCTCTTCGCCGTCAAAGGCGTTGCCTGTCCCTTGTGGCAAGCCCCGGCCATCGGGCAGCACATCGACGTCCCATGCCGCGATTTCTTCTGCCTGCGCGACACGGCCAATGCCAAGCGTTCCGTCGGGCACAGGCGCAGGTGCGGTCAGGTTTACACCGGTTGCGATCCGCTCTGCGGCGGCGGCCTGAACCTCTTGCACCTTCGCTTCAAGGCTGGTGGCGCGGGCGGCTTCTTCCTTTGCCAGTTTGCGCGCAGAGGTTTCATGCCCCTCAACCTGCGCAAGGCGCTCCTCCAGCAGGGCGATCCTGGCCTCACCCGAATTGTGATACATCGATGCGACAGCCAGACCGCAGGCAAGACCCGCCCCGCCCAATCCGGGGAGCAAAAAGTTAAGAGACTTCGACATTCTCGGCGACCCCTTCCGCGTTGACGTACCAAGTTTGGATGCAATTGTTGTGATAGACCGAGTTTTCGCCTCGCGCGGCGCGCAACTGTTCTTTGGTGGGCTGGACGTAGCCTGTCTCGTCCATGGCGCGGGCTTGCAGCAGCATCGGCGCGCCGTCCCAGACCGTATCCAGATAGAACCGTGTAAGCGCCTTGGTGTCGCCTTGCTTGCCCAGACGTGCAGTCTGCCATGTGATGCCACCATCTTTGGAGACATCAACGCGCGTGATCTGCCCGTGGCCGGACCACGCAAGCCCCGAAATCACCAATGGGCCCTGCCCGTGCGTGATAGGCATCTGCGGGCTGGGTGAGGTGATGACCGACTTGGCATCCATCACCCATGTCCATTTGCGCGCGGTGCCGTCCTCATAGACGTCCGTGTATTTGGAGGTCTCCTCTCGGCTTTCGACAGCCGCATCGGTGACCTCGATCCGGCGGATCCACTTCACCCACATGTTGCCTTCCCAGCCGGGGACAACAAGGCGCGCAGGATAGCCGTGCTCCATCCGCAAAGCCTCTCCATTGGCCTTGAACGCGACCAAGACATCATCCAACGCCTTCTCCATCGGGATGGAGCGCCCGTTGGAGGAGGCATCCGCGCCCTCGACATAGACCCACTTGTCCTTGAGGTCTCCCGCCGCGTTCAGGCCCGCCTCGTTCAACAGCGCGCGCAGTGGCACGCCGGTGTATTCCATGTTGTGGATCATTCCGTGGGTGAACTGCACGCCATTCAATTGCGCGCCTGCCCACTCCATTCCTGTGTTGGCGGCACACTCGCAAAAGTAGACGTGGTTCTCGCGCGGGAAGCGTTCCAGATCAGCGTAAGTGAACACCAAAGGCGTATCCACAAGCCCGTTGATCATCAGCCGGTAGTCTTCCTTGCGCAATTCGATGGCACCGGAGTGGTGACGCTCGAACGCGCAGCCCTGCGGGGTGATGGTCCCCTCCAGCGCGTGGATAGGCGTAAAGTTGATCGAAGAAATGGGCGAGGCGGTCAGCCACTCGACATTCCGCCGCACGACATCCGATTCAAATTCGATCGGCAGGCCGTAAGGTGTTTCGTCAACACCGACGCCAAGGCCTGAGGCCCAATCCTGAAGTTCGGTGATAAGCGGGTCCGGCCCCGCAGCAGATGCAGCCCCGGCGACGGTTCCCGCAGCTGCCGCCGCACTGCCCCGAAGAAATGCGCGGCGGGAGGGTTTGAACATCTCGTCCATGTCTGTTCTCCGAATTTGCAGTTAGACGCCGACGACTTCGACGCTGTTGTTCTCTTGCACGGTGACTGTGCCCAACTTGGCGATGTGGCTTTCCACCACGTCCCAAATCTGCGGGCCTTCCGTGTCCTCGTTAACCGATGCCCAGCCGGCGACCACATAGCCTCGGGCAGGATCAATCGCCTCACCGGAGGACAGCAGCGTCATATTGCTGATGCGCGACCCTTGGGGTTTGGACACGTCAATGCGGTAGCCAAGACCGCCTGTGCGCACCATGTCGCCGCCCTGCTGGTAGTAAGGATCGGGGTTAAAGATGTTGTCGGCCACGTCCTCAAGCACGATCTTGAGGAACTCACCGGTCATTTCCGTGCGATACGCCTCGCCGTAGCTCATGGAGGTCACGCCAAAGATATCCTCGCGGGTGATGTCCTGCCCGGGGATCATGGAAGGCCCCCAGCGCACACCAGGGCTAAGCGCGATTTCGGCGTCCCGCTCGGACAAAAGCGCATCACAGATCAGATCATCCCATGTACCGTTAAAGTTGCCACGGCGGTACAGCAGGCTGTCGGTCTGGCCGATGACCTGCGACATCTCGGCTGCATAAGGCGCGCGCTGCGCGTCGATCAGGGCAGCAACTTCGGCATCGGGCGCAATCACGTCCGAGAAGATCGGGATCAGTTTGCTGCGGTAGCCCATCATTCGCCCGTCACGGATATCCAGATCAACACGGGTGACGAATTTGCCATTGGACCCTGAAGGCAGGATGATCGTTTCGCCGACCGCAACAGGTTCGGGCAGGGCATCATGCGTGTGGCCCGACAGGATCACGTCGATGCCGGGCACGACGCTGGCCATTTTCTTGTCGACGTCAAAGCCGTTGTGGCTCAGGACAACGACGCACTCAGCCCCCGCCGCGCGGACCTCCTGAACCATGGCGGCCATGTTCTCATCGCGGATGCCAAAGGAATACTCGGGGAACATCCAGCCGGGATTGGCGATGGGCATATAGGGAAACGCCTGCCCGATGACGGCGATCTTGGTGCCGCCACGCTCGAACATCTTGTAGGGTTTGAACAGTTCGGCGGGTTCGTCCCACTCGGCATCAAAGATGTTCTGACCCAAGGCAGCGAACGGAAGCCCCTCGATGATCTCGGCCACCCGCTCGGACCCCAGCGTGAACTCCCAATGAAAGGTCATTGCATCTGGCTTGAGCGCATTCATGACATTGACCATGTCTTGCCCTGCAGTCTTATGACAGGTGTAGGAGCCATGCCATGTATCGCCTCCATCCAGCAGGATCGCGTCGGGACGGTCAGCGCGAATGGCATTGATGACGGTGGCCATGCGGTCCAGCCCCCCGACACGCCCGTACGCCTGCGCGAGCGATGAAAAATCGCCCGAACTCAGCGCGTAATGGCTGGGGCTGCCATCTGCGATGCCGTAAGCACGGCGGAAGTCAGCACCAGTGATATGAGGTACGACGCCTTTGTTGTCGCCAACGCCGATGTTCACGGAGGGCTCGCGAAAGTGGATTGGCTTGAGTTGGCCGTGGATGTCCGTGACATGGATCAGCGACACATTCCCGAAGGTATCAAATTCAAGCAGTTGGTCTTGGGTCAGGGTTTGCTGCGCCGCCAGCCGCGCCCAATTGCCAAAACCAGACGCGCCGACCAAAGCAGACGCTGCCATACCTACCTGAAGAAAATCGCGACGTGAGATCATCTGAATTCCGGCCTTTCGCACATATGCGCATATTTGAATAAGACTGTAGCAAAAAGCCCCGCACAGCAACCTGCACGGGGCTCATATTGGTTAGTTACGCACCGATGGTGTTTCGACCACAAGGCCTTCACCACGGGACGCGAGATAAAGCTCAAGCGCCTTGAACTCTTCACCGCCCTCGGCAAACGGTGTCGCGCGGATGTTCTTCATGCACCCTTTGAAACGTCCGTGAATCGAGTTCAGCTTGGCATTCTTGAGGCGGTATGTTGGAAACCCGTTGATCTGGCCCTGTGACAGGTGATCCGCGCGGATCATGGTGCCGTAGTTGTCCTCGTGGCAGTTGGAGCATGACATATCAAGCTGACCGACACGGGTGTAATACAACTCCTTGCCCTTTTCCCAGAACGGGGCGGCATCGCCGTCGATGGCCACATTCATCGCCATGCCACGCGACTGCAAACCGATAAGGGCAGTCATCGCCGTCATGTTGCCTTTGGAGTACTTCCACGCCTCGGCGCCCATACGCTCTGTCCGGCACTCGTTGACGAGGTTCTCCATCGTGACCAGTCCTGCGTCCTCGACCCGCGGCAACGTGGTGCGCAGCCCTGCAAAATCGGCGACATCCTCGTGGCACGAGGAACACGACTTGCCCTCGGTCCCGTCAACCTTGGCCCAAAGATCAATGCCCTTGTCGACAAAGATCATGGCGGGGTTGTCAAAGTCATCGGTCTGCAAGGCTTGCGTCTCGCCCGAGCGGAAACGCCAACCGGAATAGATCGTGTCGACATTTTCCATATGCTCGGGGGCGGCGGTTTCGGTCAACAATGCCTCGCCTTCGACGGACAGGCTGCTGCTGTCTTGGGCAAAGGCTGCACCGCTGAGGCTGATTGCAGCGATGGCAATCCATGGTTTCAAGTTCATTCGTGTCCCTCCCTTGGCGAGATCTGCGACTTCCGTTCAGGAAACCGCGATCTTCTTTACTTCTTCATAGGTTGACCCGTCGTCGTCATACCATGTGAACTTGAACTCACCGGATTCCGGCACAACCGCTTCGAACTGGAAGTAAGGGTTGGTGGAAATCGCAGGCTCCAGCGTGACGTCGATGACGTTCTGGCCGTTAAAGTCTGCGGTGAACCGGTTGATGATCGAGCGTGGAATGACGTTGCCGTCATCGTCCTTGCGCTGACCGCTTTCCATCTTGTGGCTGATCAACGTCTTGATTGTGATCGTCTCGCCGGCAGATGCCTTCTTGGGAACTTTGACGCGGGGTTTTACACCTGATGCCATGTTTTCTCTCCTCGTCTTGTCGGATCAGCCGCCGCAGCCGCCAATGGTTACTTTTACGTTGGCCGAGGCGTGCTGAAAGCTGCCATCTTCCATCTGGGCCACAGCAACAACGTTCTGCGTCTTGGCCAGGCGAATGCGGGTGGAGGCGCTGCGGGATGCGCTGAGCGGGCCGAACTTGAATGTCGCCACTGCCGGGACGGGGTTGCCGTCGGCAAAAAGCGTGATCGCAACCGCGCCGGGTGCATCGACAGAGATTGGCACCGTGTTGCCGTTCTCTGCGATTTCGGGCGCGGTCAGGGTGATCGCCCCCTCGCCCATTTCAGCGCCGCCTGTCATTTCGGCAATCGCGTCATCCGTCAGGCTTGCGAATGCCGGCAAGCCCATCACGCCTGCAAAGGCAAAAGTGCCCGTGCCGATCGCGAGAATTTTCCGCCGTGTCAGTTCCATAGTCTTCTCCAAATCTGGGATGTTACTCTTCTTTGAGCGTCATCAAATAAGCGACCACATCCTCGACCTGCTGTGCCGTGAGGATGGATTTTCCGGCAAAATCATCCAATGGACGCGTATAGCCGGTGTCTTTGTAGAAGGCAGGCATGATCGTGCCTTCAAACATCATTTTCGAGTTCGTTACGATGCCGCGCAACTCCGCTTCGCTCCAGCGACCTGCGACACCGTCCATGGGTGGGCCGACCTCACCGTGAAAGCTCTCTTCGGAAAGATCCGCATTCGTGTGGCACGCCAGGCAATTGCCCTGTTTGCGGTTTGCAAAGACCTTGCGGCCTTCGGCTGCGTCACCCGCCTTGCCTGTCAGTGAAACCTCAACCGTGCCGTCAACAAAGGCGACTTCCATCGGTTTGACGTCTTCTGCGGATGCAGTTGTCGCGATCAAAGCGGCAAAAATGGCCGCCCCCAGAACATTCTTCATAGACCCTCCCTGTGGCGATTCACGCCGGTCGTTTTCTGTACACTAGTGCACACATTCGCGTGATGGCAATACAAATTCACTTAAATGAATTCTTCGATCTGTTCGCATCCGCAGCATTTTCAAAGCCGGTTTGGCCTTTAACCCTTTTGTTCTGCGAACTTACGCGCGTGGTACTTCTGGAAAGGCTCATCGCCCTCATAGCCCTTCTCGACCACCCAGGTGAGCATATTGAGCGTGGTCCATTTGCCAAAGGCACCGGGCATATTGGCCGCAGCGGCTTGCACGGCGGTTGCGCCTTCGGGCACCTCTTCCGGCATGAAGTAGATGTTGGGCGTGAACAGCGCGCCCCAGCGTTTGACCATGTCTTTTTCCGGCAGGGTGGTGCCGTCAAAGTCCGTTACCTCCACATCACCGAACATGTTTATCTGCACCACAAAGAAGTTCTCTTGGATGTACGTGTCGATTGCGGGCACCACAAAAACCTCTTCGTGCATCTTCTTGCAGTAGATACAGCCGCGCTGCTCGACGATGATCATCAGGCGCTTGCCTTCATCGTTGGCTTCGGCCAGATCCTCGCTCAGATCTTTGAACGTGTCGCGCATCCACGCGGCCTTGTGCAGCCCGTCATCGCCAAGCTCTGCGGCAAACGACGTGGTTGCCAGCGCCAGCGCGCTTAGAAAGGTCAAAATACGGATCATGGTCTTCTCCTCGACTAGCCTATGGTGCTGAACCACGGAATGTACTCCAGCATCCATTGAGCGATGATGTTGATGGAATTGGTGGCGATCAGCACGCCAAACAGGATCAGCAAGACCCCCATCAGCTTTTCGATCAACCCCAAGTGCCGCCGGAAACGCGCCATGAAGGTCATGAACGGCCCGATAAACAAGGCGGCTGCAATGAACGGCAAGGTCATCCCCAGCCCGTAAGCAAAGAGCAGCACAGCGCCCTGACTGGCGGTGTCCTGCCCTGCGGCGGTGAACAGAATGGCCGCCAGCACAGGCCCCACACAAGGCGTCCAGCCAAAGGCAAAGGCCATACCGATCACAAAGGCGCCCAGCAAGCTGACGTTGGACGTATTGCCCGCATCCGCGCGAAACTGGCGATACAGAATGCCGATCCGCACAACGCCCAGAAAATGCAGGCCCATGGCAATGATGATGGCCGCGGCCACCCAGCGAAGGATGTCGAAATACTCCCGCACGACCTGTCCAAAGGCGGTCGCGGTGGCCCCCAACCCCATGAACACCACGATGACACCCAGCGCAAAACAGCAGGCGGCAACAAAGGCGCGCACCCTTACTGAGCGTGAAATCTCCGCCTCGGCCGAAATCTGGTTCATGCCGACGCCCGCAAGATAGCTTAGGTAGAATGGCACAATCGGCAGGATGCACGGCGACAGGAACGACAGCAAACCGGCCAGTAGAGCGCCTACAAAGGATACATCAAACATTGTTTGGAGGCCTTGCCTTGAAACATTCAAATATTAGATTATGATGGAAGTTATCGTTTCGTCAATCAAAGGCGCTGACCACGTGATCAAATCTTTGGCCGTTATCTGCGCAGCTTTGGCCCCTCTGCCAGCTTTGTCCGATACCTATCTGCTGATGGCCGAAGAAGACGGCTGCTATTGGTGTGCCAAGTGGAACGAAGAAATTGCACATATCTATCCCAAGACCGCCGAGGGCCGGACGGCCCCGCTCAGGCGGTACGACGTTCACGATCAGCCCCCTGATGTCACCTTTGTGCGCCGCGTGCACTACACCCCCACCTTTATCCTTGTGGAAGACGCCCAAGAAGTCGGGCGGATTGAAGGATACCCCGGGCAAGATTTCTTTTGGGGTCTGCTGGGCGAACTGTTTAAACGTGCCGAAATACCCCTAGTCGAAGCGAGTTAAGCCTCTATGCCCCCCCCTGAAACAGCTCACGTAGAAACCGCCACCCCGACGCGCCTGCCTGTGTTCGACAAGAATACCTGCGCGGAAGACATGGAAAAGATGATGGAGAACGCCCAGGCCGCCTCCAACTTTCTCAAGGCGATCAGCCACGAAGGGCGCTTGATGATCCTGTGTCATCTTGCTTCTGGTGAAAAGTCGGTGACTGAGCTGGAAGAACTGCTTTCATCGCGTCAGGCGGCTGTGTCCCAGCAGTTGTCACGGCTGCGGCTGGAGGGGCTTGTGACCCCGCGCCGCGAGGGCAAGGCGATCTACTACAGCTTGACAGATGACCGGCCAAAGCAAATCATGGAAGTCGTCTACGACCTGTTCTGTAGACAAGACTAGCCCGATTGCCTCGCCAGTATCGGGTATGGGGGACGCCAAATGCTGGAGCTTTTCGGAGAGGCCAACACCGCAGCGCTGATCGGTCTGATCGGCGGCATTGCATTGGGGCTGGCCGCACGTATCGGGCGCTTTTGCACGCTGGGCGCCATCGAAGACGTCCTGTATGGGGCCGATGACCGTCGCTTGCGCATGTGGGCCATTGCGATTGGCGTTGCCATCCTGGGAACGCATCTCGCGATTTCGGCAGGCTTCCTTGATCCCATGGAAACCGCATATCTGACCCGCACATGGAGCCCCTTGGCCACTGTGATCGGCGGGCTGTTGTTCGGGTATGGCATGGCGCTGTGCGGCAATTGCGGTTACGGCGCGTTGGCCAGATTGGGCGGCGGCGACCTGCGGTCCTTGCTGATCGTTATCGTCATGGGCCTGTCTGCATATTTCGTGATGTCGGGGCCGCTGGCCCATCTGCGGGTTTGGCTATTTCCGGTAGAAATGGATGCAGGGCGGCCTCAGGGTTTCACGCAACTGGCTGGGCTATTTGGCGTCTCGCCCCTTGTCACTGGCGGGTTGATCGGCAGCGCGATGATCGCCTTCGCCCTGACAAGCCGGGCCATGCGCCAAGCCCCCGCGCATATCTTCTGGGGATTTGTGGTGGGCCTTGCGATCACCTCGGGGTGGCTGGGCACCTACTGGATCGCGACCACAGGTTTCGCGGTAGAGCCGGTTGAGACCCATTCTTTTGCCGCCCCGATCGGCGATACGATCTACTATGCGATGACGGCCTCGGGAAATGCCCTTTCCTTCAGCGTGGGCTCAGTGGTGGGCGTGGTGCTTGGCGCGGTTGCGGGGTCTTACTCCAAGGGGCATTTCCGGTGGGAAGCCTGCGATGACCCGCGCGAGCTACGCAGGCAAATTCTGGGCGCGGCGATCATGGGGACAGGCGCGATCCTTGCTGTGGGATGCAGCGTGGGTCAGGGCATCTCTGCTTTTTCACTGCTGGCCTTCAGCGCCCCAATCACGTTTCTGGCGATATTCATTGGCGCCGCTTTTGGTCTAAAGCAACTGATCACCGGCTTCGCGCCAGCCGAATAAGCAAAGCCAGCCAGCCTTTGCCGCGCCAGTTTGTTAGGCCAAAACCACATCGCCTGCATCAAATTGCGCCAGCAACAGGTTATCGATGAACAAGACATCGCCGCCGCCAAAATCAATCCGAAGCCCTGAGGGGCGATCCTCTGCCAATGCCTCGACCTGAGCAAAAGAAGCAAAGCCGAAGTCCGTCAGATCAATCGCATCCGTGCCATTTTCGAAGTCCTTGATGGCATCGAAATCGTCGCCTGCAGTGAACACGAAAACATCTGCAAACCCATCGCCTGCGCTGCCAGAGATACCTCCGCGCATCACATCATTGCCGTCGCCGCCTTCGATCCGGTCAGCGCCGTTTTCTCCAAACAGGAAATCATCGCCAAAGCTGCCGATCACGGTATCGTTGCCCCCGCCGCCCCGGATAATGTCCGTATCCGCGCCGCCGTCCAACACGTCATTTCCGCGGTTGCCCCGGATGTTGTCTTCGCCGCTGTTGCCGTTGATTGTGTCGTCGCCGCGCCCGCCATAGGCAAAGTCATTGCCCCCGCCACTGCCGATCTGATCGTTGCCGTCCAAAGCGACCAGAATATCGTCTCCGTCGCGGCCCAAAAGCGTGTCGTTTTCATTGCCGCTGCGCAGGTTGTCGGCCCCATCGCCACCGTCAAGCCGGTCTTCGCCGCCTTGCCCGCGCAACGTGTCGTTACCTGTACCACCGGTCAACGCATTGGCACTTTCGTCACCTGTAAGGCGGTCAGCGTAGTCAGACCCTTCAAGATTCTGGATCAGAAAGAAGCTGTCCTGACCCTGTCCCGTCTCGCGCCCGCTATACTTGAGATAGACGCTGACGCCCGCATCGGCGGACCCGTAAGACGCGGTATTGATCCCGTCGCCACCATCAAGATAGTCGTCCCCCGTACCGGCATCCAACGCATCATCACCACTTCCGCCGTAGATCGAATCGTTGCCCGCGCCCCCCTTGATAAGGTCGTTGCCGCCCCGCGCCTGAATGAAATCAGCCCCGTCACCGCCGTCGAGTTCATCAATACGATCGCCGCCTCTCAGGGTATCGTTGCCGGTACCGCCATGAAGCGTGCTCTGTTCCTGATCGAGCCCGGTGAGGTTATCGTTGCCCTCTCCTCCGTCAAGAAACGCAGTGCTGACCGATGGCAGGTTCAGACTGTAGGCGCTCAGAAAATCATCGCCAACGCCGCCATGAAGGTTGATCTGGGTTGCGGATGCTTCGCCAACGCTGGCTGCCAACGTGTCATTGCCAATGCCCCCTTGCAGGGTCAGCGTGTCTACAAACGCCGCCTCGGTGCCCGGATCGACGGAAAGCGACACATAATCATCCCCTCCGCCACCATCGACAAGGCTATCATCAGCGCCCATCGACCTGAAGTTGGTCATGTTATCATTATGATCAGTCAACGTCACCGTGATGTCAGACCCTTGGTAGAACTGCTGTCCGGTAAATTGGTGGAATTGCCCTAAATACCCATACCCCGTTGAGAAGGAGTTCAGGTCAAAGCCGGAGTAGTCGTTGAAGCTCATATCGCCCACCGTGCGCGTGGTATTTGCGTCAGGCGTATAGACAAGGTGGTACGTCGGGTTGGCGCCATCGCCATTGTCCCATGCGGTCATTTCGATGGGACCGACGCTGGCAAGGTTCTGCGCATTCAGTGTCTCGATCTGCCCGATCACTGCCTGACGTACCTGCGCCAGGTAGGTATTATACAATGCCTGATCAGCGTCGAAGAAAGTAGCGTAAACGCCTGTGAGATTTGCCAGCAATGGCAGCGTGAAACCGGTATGATTGGTAAACTCAAGTACGGCACCTTGCGTGCCATCCCCGTAAAAACCGTCAAGGAACAGCGCATTACCGCTGTTTACCGAAAGGCCGTTCGGCAACGGAAAGTCGCTTGCGACATTTGTGGGAATGTTTGTGACCGTATCGCCCTCAGAGGTATAAGAGAGCGCGATTGTCGCAGTTCCCGGATCGATATCATATGTGGCGCTGAACGTGTGGGTTCCTGTCGCTGACCAGAAATGATCGGACAGGCCGACCCCTTGAAAGGAGGACCCAGATCCGTTGCTTAGCAACGTTTCCAGTTGAACGTTCACACCCTGCGTTGATTGGGAAAAGTCGTAATTATGTGCCATTGGAAAATTCCTTGTTACCTTTACCGAATAATATTCCGGGATTTTTACATAGACGTGCTGGTTTCGCAAAGCCTCTGATCCGCCCTCCGAAACTTCCCTCGCTTGAGCGGCGCGTTTTCGCACCCCTTCGAAGAAGCCAGCAAATACAGCATCTGCGTAGAAGAGCCCAAAAAGCACTGGTACAACCGAGCCAAAAGCGTATCCTCACTATGGGTTTTGGTTGAATCGTTCCTAGTGTCACAGATGGATCTGTGAAGCAGCTTTGCGCTGCGCACAGAATCCTCGTGCTTAGTTTTTACATATTGCCTCAAAGAAGAGATTCTTTTGCGATCCAACCTGCGCGGCTGTGTTGGTCGCGGCGAAGCATAAATTTAACGCTCAATTGAAAGGCGACATTTCATGGGGACGATTACAGGTACAAGCATTGGCGAAGTGATTGATGGCACGACAGGCGTCGATACGATCTTCGGGCGCGCAGGTAATGACACCATCAACGGCATGGGCGACTTCGACAACATTTATGGCGAAGAAGGCAACGATGTCATCAATGGCGGCAACGATCGCGAGAACCAGTACGGCGGGTCCGGCGATGACACGCTGAACGGCAATGGCGGGGGCGATTACCTTTCCTCGGTCAGCGGCGCCAACGTGATGAACGGCGGCAGCGGTGATGACACGCTGGGCGGCGGTTCCGACAACGACCTTCTGAACGGCGACGACGATAACGACAGCCTGAACGGCTGGTACGGCGATGACACGCTGAATGGCGGCGCAGGCAACGACACGCTGGACGGGTACGGCGGCGTTGATACCCTGAGCGGCGGTGCGGGGATAGATTTCTTCACCTCGAACGCGTCCTTCTGGGATGGCGACACCATCACCGACTACCAGCTTGGTGAAGCGATCAGAATTGAAGGGCTCGGACGATCCTATCACGAGTCAACCTATTCGGTGTTCGTCACCGGCAGCATTGCGACCTCTGTCAGCGGGGCTGATCTGGTCGTGTCGTTCGACGTGAACCGCGACTTTACGCTTGATTACGCCTTCACCTTGCTTGGCTACGGTGAGGTATCGGGCACGGTGGTCACATTGCTGGATATCGATGACATCGGTAACGACCTCCACTTTGAGCTTTATTTCGTACCGGACGCAGGCATCCTGCCCACGGCAACCAGTGGCCGCGATCTGATCTTCGGGACGGCTGTGGGTGACGCCCTGCTTGGCGGTGGCGGATCTGATCTGATGCACGGTTTGGCCGGGAACGATACGCTCGATGGCGAAGCCGGAGACGACGTCCTTAATGGCGGCGATGGCGCGGACGATCTGACCGGCGGCACGGGCGCGGATTACCTCTTTGGCGAAGGCGGCGAGGACACCCTTACGGGGGGAACCGGCAACGACTCCCTTTATGGCGGAGACGGCAACGACACGTTGAACGGTGGCGATAACGATGACCGATTGAACGGCAATCTGGGCGATGACGTGCTGAACGGGGGCCTTGGCAACGATATCCTATTCGGTGAAGGCGGCGCGGATACGCTGAATGGTGGGGCGGGTACCGATCTTCTTTATGCCGCAGGCGACACCACAGACGATCCTTTTGGCGATGTGCTGAACGGTGGCGACGACAACGACCAGCTTTACGGCTCAAGCGGGGATGATCTTCTGAACGGGGACGCCGATGATGACCTTCTTCAAGGCGTCGATGGGGATGACACGCTTTATGGCGGCACTGGAGATGACAATCTGGATGGTGGCTCCGATAACGACAGCTTGTTTGGTGGTACGGGCCAGGACACCCTCTCGGGTTGGTTCGGTAATGATGTCTTGCTGGGCGAGGATGATGCCGATGAACTTGGCGGTCACCTAGGCGTAGACACGCTTACCGGCGGTGCAGGCATGGACGTGTTCTTTGGCGAACTGGCGCACTTTGATGGGGACCGGATCACTGATTTTGAGCTTGGCGAACGCTTCCGGATCACCAGAACCTCCATCGAAGAGCTGCAGGATGACAACGAGCTGATCCAGTCGACAACGGGGCCGGATACGACCATCAGCTTTGGTCAGGACACGACACTGGCCACCATCACCCTGACAGGCTTGCTCAGCGGTGGGCAATGGGCGCTGGTCCCAGTTCTGGGGCAGACAAGCGTGCTGAACGCGGTCTACGTGCCGGACACAGGCAATGGCCAGACGCCGGGCTCCTTTGCCGATGAGCTTTTTGGCACAGGGGCGGCAGACAGTATTGATGCCAGCACGGGCGATGACACGCTTCACGGGATGGACGGCGACGATACGCTGGATGGCAACGCAGGCAACGACGTAGTCGTGGGCGGGCGCGGCAATGACGTGCTGAACGGCGGCTTCGATGAAGATGATCTGTACGGCTTTGACGGAAACGACATCCTGAACGGCGACGAGGGGCGTGATGATCTTTATGGCGGGCTTGGGGATGACACGCTGAACGGAGGCCGCGAGGACGACCGGCTGGAAGGCGGAGACGGCGCTGACAGCCTGCAAGGCGGGCGCGGCTATGACAATATGTTCGGCGGTGAAGGCAACGACACCCTGACCGACACTGAAGATGGCGCCGTCATGTACGGTGAGGCAGGCAACGACACCTTCACCGGAGCCGGCGATTACCTGCAAGCCTACGGCGGCGACGGGGACGACCTGTTCGAAGCGGCGGGCAATTACCTGTCCGGCGGCTCGGGCAATGACACGGTCCGCCCGACCGATTTCACGGCGTTTTCCAACAATTTCAGCGGTGATTCGGACGTCGACACGCTGGACCTGTCGCTTCTGGCACCCGGGGTTGAGGAATCGATCCTGAACCTGAGCGGCACAACCGCTTTCGGGCTGTCCAACAACAGCGGATCCGTCGACGGCACGCAGTTTTCATTCTCGACCTTCGAGCACTACGTGCTGGGCGCGGGCAATGACCAGTTCCTTGGCAATGCCGCCAGCAACACGGTGTATGACGCCCATGGCGGCGACGGGAATGACCGGTTCTTTGGCGGCACTGCGGCTGATATCTTCGACGGTGGCGCGGGCAGCGATACAATGGCCTACGATGAGGCGACGGGCGATCTGGCGGTTTACCTCAGCTACACGGGGCTGGATGTCGGCGGCGGCATGGGCGCTGACGTTCTAATGAGCATCGAGAACCTGTCCGGCGGCGCGTTCAACGACCGATTGATCGGCAACGCGGGCAACAACGTCCTGACAGGCAACGCGGGCAACGACATCCTCAAAGGCAAGAACGGCGATGATGTCTTTGACGGCGGCGACGGTGATGACCGGTTGTTCGGCGGCTCCGGCGCGGACGCAATGTTTGGCGGCGAAGGGTCTGATACTTTGTTTGCGCTGAGTGGCAGCGATACCCTCTTTGGTGGCGGAGGGCGCGATTTCGTCTATGGCGGACGCGATGCCGACACGGTCAACGGCGATGCAGGCGACGACGAGGTGCGCGGCAACCTTGGCAATGACGTGATCTTTGGCGATGCGGGCATTGATGACCTGCGCGGCGGCGGCAACAATGACATGCTGGATGGTGGGGCCGACGATGATTTTCTCTTTGGTGAAAACGGTGCCGATGTCCTTTACGGAGGCGCCGGGAACGATGCGCTGACGGGCGGCATGGGCGGCGGCACCTTTGACGGTATCGCGGATACCTTCGTCTACGCGGACACGGCCAGCGGTGGCGGCGGCTATGACCGTATCAAGGATTGGGAAGACGGCATTGACGCGATTGATTTAACGGCGTTTGGGTTCTCCGACTTCGCATCGGATGTCTTGGCAATCGCCAGCAATTCAGGGGTCAACATGCGCATCAACTTTGGTGGCGGCGATGTGATCCTGGTGGAGAATTTCGATGTTGCGTTCTTTGATGCAGGCGACGTGATCCTGAGCTGAGCCGCGCGGCCACAGGTACACATTTAGAGCAAACAGCCCCGCCCCGGAGTCAGGACCCATTGGCTGTATAGATTGTGAAAGCCAAAGGCGCTGCGGACTGGGCCGCAACCGCTGCAATTCCGCCTTGCGGCGGCTGTCTGCCGTTCGGTATGATCCGTTATTATGGATAGCACCAACGCAATATTGTCATTACTCCCGAACCGCCTGAAAGACGCACGCCGTGCAAAAGGCTTGTCGCTGGATGCTGTGGCGAAACTATCGGGTGTGTCCCGCAGTATGGTCAGTCAGATCGAACGCGGGGAATCCTCTCCGACGATCTCGACACTTTGGAACCTGACCAAGGCGCTTCAGGTGGATTTTGCGGGGCTCCTTGAGGACGATCAGGAAAGCCGTGTTCAAGTCTTGCGCAGCACCGATGTCCCCGCGATTGAAAATCACGGTATGGGATGTGCGATCCGAATTCTGTCGCCCCCGGAAGAAGCAGGCCGCCACGAGGTCTATGAACTTCGGTTTAGCCAAGACGGTGTGCTGGATAGTCTGCCACATGCGCAGGGGACGCGTGAACATCTGACAGTGATCGAAGGGCGCCTTTCTGTTGTGAGTGGTGACGCGGTTGAGCATCTGTCTGCGGGCGACACCGCACGTTATGCGGCAGATGTCGCGCACAAGATCAGCGCCGGTGGCGCAGCGCGCGCATTTCTGGTGGTGCATGGCACGTAGGCGACTCCATCTTACTGGAATTTTTTCCATCTTAGCGTAATTCCATTATTGCGGATTTTCGTCCGCTATGCGAACCTTCGCGAAACGGAGAGCGCCATGGCAACAGCATTTCTTAATCACGTGACCACGACGCTGGCACAGATTGACGACGACCAGATGACAAAACGCGAGCGGCTGCTTTCGTCTCCGCAAGCGGGGCGGATTACGGCAAACGGCAAGTCGGTGATCAATCTATGTGCCAATAACTACCTTGGCTTAGCCGATCATCCCGATTTGATAGCGGCCGCCAAAACGGCGATGGACGCCAAGGGTTTTGGCATGGCCTCCGTCCGGTTTATCTGTGGCACGCAGGACCTGCACCGTGATCTGGAAACGTCGCTGGCGCGCTTTTTGGGCAAGGACGATTCCATTCTGTTCGCGGCCTGTTTCGACGCCAATGGCGGCTTGATTGAACCGCTACTGGGCCCGGAAG
>CALAIJ010000011.1 GCA_937923365.1 uncultured Sulfitobacter sp. | reverse complement strand
CGCAGCATCTCATCACCGTAAGCGTCATAGCGCCCGCTTTCGCGCCACAAATCGGCGGACTGGATGGTGGGCATCTGCATCGCAAGGTGGCCTGCGCGCGCCTGCTCCTGGTGCACGATATCCTCGATCTTGCGCAGCACTTTAAAGCCCAGCGGCAACCAGGAGTAAATCCCCGCTGCCGACTGCTTGATCATACCGGCCCGCAACATCAACCGGTGGCTGACAATCTGCGCCTCGCTGGGGTTCTCTTTGAGAACGGGCAGGAAATATCTCGACAGACGCATTGGGCACCCTCCTTGGCTTGAACCACGCATCGCGTAGCTAATTCAAACCCACGCCCGACACAAACCCCTTCTTCCCGAGCCTGCGTTTGCCCCTCCTTTTTCTGGCCCCAATATTCCCAGAGCGCGAGACAGCGTCTCGCATCCGATTTGGCCTTGTGCCAAATCAATCAAATCGCGTGCGGCACAGCCGCTCTATTCCTGCGCGGCCCGTTGAGCGAGCTCCAGCGCCACTTGTGTCGCCAGCCCCATGTCCTGCACCGAGATCCATTCCAGCGGCCCGTGGATTTCCTGCATGCCGGTGAACACATTGGGGCACGGCACGCCCATCTCGGTCAGTCTTGATCCATCGGTACCGCCGCGTATGGGCACGGATCGCGGCTCCAACCCCACGGCGGCCACCGCGCCGCGCACCAGATCGACGGGGGTCATGTCCTCTTCCAGCCAGTAGCGCATGTTGCGGTACTGCGGCGTGATCTCGCAGGTGATCTGCGCGCGCGGCTCTGTTGCGGCGACGGTCGCACAAACCTGCTGCAGCAAGGCGCCTTTTTCAGCCAGCCCTTCGCGCTCAAAATCACGCAGGATGAACTTCAGCTCGGCCTGTGTTGACCCGCCGTTCATGTCCGTCACATGAATGAACCCCTCAAGACCCTCTGTGGTGTCAGGCGTCATGGTGACCTGCGGCAGCGTCATCACGATCTTGCTGGCCAGATGCAGGGCATTGACCATCTTGTCCTTGGCAAAGCCCGGGTGCGCGGACACGCCCCTGACCGTGACCACCCCGCGATCGGCCGAGAATGTCTCGAACTCGATCTCGCCCGGTTTGCCGCCGTCAAAGGTATAGGCAAAATCGCAGGCAAAATCCTTGGGCAAGCGCGGATCAACCCCGCGCCCGATCTCTTCGTCGGGGGTGAAGGCCAGCCGGATCGGGGCGCGCCTGATCTGCGGATTGTCGATCAGATGCCGTGCGGCGGTCATGGCGATAGCGACCCCTGCCTTGTCGTCCCCGCCCAGCAGCGTCAGGCCCGAGGCGGTGATGATATCCTCGCCCTCCTTGCCCACCAGGTGTGGCGAGACTTGCGGGTTCAGCTTCAACTCCGGCGCATCGGCAAACGTGATATCGCCGCCGTTGTAGCCACGGTGCACGACCGGTTTCACGCCTGTCGCATTGAACTGCGGGGCGGTGTCCACATGTGCGCACCAGCCCATCACGGGGCCATCCACCGTGCCGGGCACCGTGGCCAGCACTGCGCCATAGTCCGTAAGGTGCACATCCTGTGCACCCATCGCCACCAACTCGGCCACCAGCAGGCGCGACATGTCCAGTTGCACCGCGGTGCTGGGCTGGCTCGGCGATGTCTCGTCACTCTGGCTGTCGATGGCGGCGTAGCGCAGCAGGCGCTCTTCAAGCTCGGTATCAAAAGGGGTGCGGGGCATGGGTTCTCCTTGCGGGTGCGCGGGTTGGCGACAGAGTGCCATGCCAGCACAGGTGGTCAACCGTCAAAGCGCGCAGCGCGAAACGCCAAAAGGTTCCAATGTTTCACACGCATAACGAAGTCGCGAGGGGCGTGATCCAATCTACGGCCCGCCCCGTATCCCTGTTCACAAGCCCGCCAAGACATGGGCATCACCCAGGAAGGACCACTGACATGAACACTTTTCGCACACTTGCCGCCGCAACAGCCACTGCCCTGACATTGGGCACCGCCGCCTCTGCTGCCAACATTGTTGAGATCGCCTCGGGCGACGAGCGTTTCTCCACCCTCGTGGCTGCCGTCACCGCCGCAGGTCTGGCCGAAACGCTGCAGGGCCCCGGCCCCTTCACCGTCTTTGCGCCCGTGAACGATGCCTTTGCCGCCCTGCCCGAAGGCACGGTCGAGACACTGCTCAAGCCAGAGAACAAGGACCAGCTGACCAATGTGCTGCTCTACCATGTAGACGACCGCAACCTGACCGCCGAGACAATTCCAAACGGGTCCAACTACTTCAAGCCGATCCTCGCGTCCGAGCGTCTGTGCATCACCAAGGGTGCCTCCGGCGTGAGCATCGCGGACGGCTCCGGCACATCGGCCAATGTGGTCGTCGCCAACATCAAGGCCGACAACGGTGTCATCCACGTCATCGACAAAGTGCTGCTGCCCGGTGACCGCCCTGCGTGCCACTAAGTACCTGATACTTTGACGATCAGCGGCCCTTCGCCCCCCGAAGGGCCGCTTTTTTGTTTCACAAAGGCGTCACCACAGGCTTTGGGCGTTGTCGCCAACATGGCCCGCGCCTTAGGGTGCCCGCACAACACGTGACTTGCGCGAGGGCACCCATGCGATTTCTGGCTATTTCTTTGTTGCTGCTGGGCTACACCCCTGCCAGCGCGACCGTGCTGGACGGCCAGATTCTGCGTCAAAGCGGCAACGGGGAGTTTGTCAAACTCGACACAGACAGGCCTTTCTCGGTGGGCGACGACACCTTTGACACCTGCCACCTTTACGCCTTTGACGAGGACCAGAACATCACGCTGGTGGAACCGATCCGCGTCGATATCAGCACCGCCGCCAACAAGGATCGCCCGATGATCCCCGCAGGCACTGTTGTTGCCAGCCATTACGTGTTCTTCGACAGTCTGGACGGCATCCACATCGGCCGCGTTGACTTTGACGCGCCGATCCTCGGGATTGCCGCGTTTCAAGGCACAATGGCGGCAACGGACTTTCTGGCCAACACCTCGGTGACTTACATCAGCACCGAATTGCGCGGGCTGGAGGAAGGCGACCGCGTCTGGATCGACGAAGCCGACCCGCACCGCCTGTGGGTCTATTGGGCCGGCAGCTCTCCGGGGGATTACATCCGCGTCTTTACCGCGCAGTCGGATGCCGCCCCGATGATGTAGCATCAAACCGCCGCGACCCCTTGAAAAACCGCGCCAATCGGGCGATGTCAAAGAAGGACCTCGCGACCAAAGGACTGCAAGATGGCGCTGCCGATCAGAGACCAACTGAAATACTGGGGCGTTGCAGCCATCGTCTTTATGGTCGCCCTGTGGTTTGTGGGCGACGTGCTGCTGCCATTCCTGCTGGGCGGCGCGATTGCCTATTTCCTTGATCCGGTCGCAGACAAGCTGGAGCGGATGGGACTGTCGCGCGCATTGGCGACAACGCTGATTACGCTGGTGGCGATCCTGATCTTTGTCATCATGGCCTTGCTGGTCGTCCCCACACTGATCAATCAGGCGGTCAATCTGGTGGAAATCGCGCCGACGCTCTTTCAGGACTTTACCAGTTTTCTGACCAGCAAATTCCCCTCCCTGCTGGATGAGGACAGCACATTGCGCAGTTCGCTGAACTCATTGGGCACAACCATTCAGGAGCGCGGCGGACAGGTGCTTGAAACGGCGCTCAGCTCCTTTGCGTCGATCATCAACATCATCATCCTCTTTGTGATCGTACCGGTGGTGGCGGTCTACATGTTGCTGGACTGGGACCGGATGGTGGCGGCCATCGACAACATGCTGCCGCGCGATCACGCCCCGATCATTCGCCAACTGGCCGGAGAGATCGACAATACGCTGGCCTCTTTCATTCGCGGTATGGGCACGGTCTGCCTGATCCTTGGCACCTATTACGCGATTGCGCTGATGCTGGTCGGGCTGCAATTCGGGCTGGTCGTGGGCTTTATCGCGGGCCTTGTGACCTTCATCCCGTATCTGGGCGCCTTGCTGGGCGGCGCGCTGGCCATTGGTCTGGCGCTGTTCCAGTTCTGGGGGGACTGGGTCTCCATCGGGTTGGTGGCGGGCATCTTTGCCATCGGGCAGGTCATCGAAGGCAATGTGCTGACCCCCAAACTGGTTGGTAACTCCGTGGGGCTGCACCCTGTCTGGCTGATCCTTGCACTGTCCGTCTTTGGGACGCTGTTCGGGTTTGTAGGCATGCTGGTTGCCGTGCCACTGGCCGCCGCCATCGGGGTTTTGACCCGCTTTGGCCTAAGCCAGTACCGGCAAAGCCTGCTCTACAAAGGCGTCGACGGTTTGCCGCAAGAAATCGCTGAAGATCCCTGATCCCATGAGCACACAACTTGGATTTGACCTGCCCAGCCGTACTGCTTTGGGGCGCGACGCCTTCTTTGTCGCCCCTTCCAACGCGATGGCACTGGCGATGGTCGACGGCTGGCAAAGCTGGTCTGGCCGCAAATTGCTGCTGTCAGGCCCCGAGGGCGCGGGCAAGACGCATCTCGCCCATGTCTGGGCCGACCTTTCCGGTGCGCAGATCGTTGACGCAGCAGCGCTGGCCGATGCAGATATCCCCCGCCTTGCCGCACACCATGTTGCCGTGGAAGACGTGGACCGCATCGCCCAAAACCCGCAGGCGCAAACCGCCCTGTTCCACCTGCACAACCTTGCCCTGGCCGAAGGCCATTCGCTGCTGCTTACGGGCACAGGTGCGGTGGCCCATTGGGGGCTCAGCCTGCCGGATCTGGAAAGCCGCTTGCGGGGCACCACGGCCGTGGCGCTTGAACCGCCGGATGATGCGCTGTTGTCGGCTGTCCTGCTCAAGCTTCTGGCCGACCGCCAGCTCACGCCCAAGCCGGACCTGATCCCCTATCTGCTGACCCATATTGACCGCTCGTTTGCGTCAGCAGCGGCGGTGATTGCGCAGCTTGATACAGCGTCGCTGGCGCTGAAACGCCCGATCACGCGGGCATTGGCCGTGCAGGTGCTGGACAAGACCGACCCATAAGCGCGATACTGCATGCCTTCCGACACGCCTGCCCATCTGCCCCGTAAAGGACCCTATGACGGACGCCAATTTCCTCGAAGCCGGCTTTGACGCCGCCGCCGATCTGCCTGATCTGGACCCCACGGGGCCCAGCCGGTTCTTCAACCGCGAACTCAGCTGGCTGGCCTTTAACTGGCGCGTCCTGGGCGAGGCGGAGAACCCGCGCGTCCCCCTGTTGGAGCGGCTGCGCTTTCTGTCGATCTCGGCGGTCAATCTGGACGAATTCTATACCGTCCGCGTGGCGGGCCTGCGCGAACTGGCCCAGGCGGGCAACACAACCCCTGCGGCTGACGGGCGCTCTCCGGCGGAACAACTGGTGCTGATAAACGAAGACGCCCGCGCGCTGATGATGACCCAGCAGCGCGTGCTGACCAGCCTGATGGACGAAATGGACGCCCAGAACATCTATCTGGAGCGGCTGGCCGATCTGACGGACACCGACCGCACCTATCTGGCCGAAGTGTTCCTGAACGAGGTCTTTGCGGTTCTGTCCCCGCTGGCGATCGACCCCGCGCATCCCTTCCCGTTCATCCCCAACACTGGCTATGCGCTGGCCCTGCAACTGGAGCGGCGCGGCGACAAACGCCCCTTGCAAGCCTTGCTGCCGATCCCCGCACAGATCGACCGCTTCGTGCGCCTGCCTGCAACCGAAGGCGGGCAGCGCTATCTGCCGCTGGAGGACCTGCTACTGCTGCACATTCCCGACCTCTTTCCGGGCTACAAGCTGAAGTCCCACTTTGAATTCCGCGTCCTGCGCGACAGCGATCTGGAGGTGGAGGACGAAGCCGAAGACCTCGTGCGCGAGTTCGAAGTGGCCCTCAAGCGCCGCCGCCGCGGTGGCGTTGTGCGCCTGACCCATTCCGCCGGTGCGCCGGAAAAGCTGAAATCTGTCGTCATGGCCGAACTGGGCGTGCACCAACGCGACGTGATCGAAATTGACGGGATGATCGGCGTGAATGACCTGTCCGAACTGGTCAATGACGCGCGCCCCGATCTGCTGTGGCCGCAGTTCACACCACGTGTGCCGGAACGGGTGACAGATCACGACGGGGATATGTTCGCGGCCATCCGCTCCAAGGACATGTTGCTGCACCACCCGTACGAGACATTCGACATGGTGGTCCGCTTTCTGGCGCAGGCCGCACGGGACCCGCATGTGGTCGCGATCAAACAGACACTCTACCGCACATCGCGTGACAGCCCCATCGTCGAGGCGCTGTGCGAGGCAGCAGAGGACGGCAAATCCGTAACCGCATTGGTGGAGCTGAAAGCCCGCTTTGACGAGGCCGCAAACATCCGCCAGTCGCGCCGGCTGGAGCGTGCAGGCGCGCATGTGGTCTACGGCTTTCTGGACCTCAAGACCCATGCCAAAATCTCGACTGTGGTGCGGCGCGAGGGCAGCCAGTTGGTCACCTATACCCACTACGGCACGGGCAACTACCACCCCATTACCGCGCGGGTGTATACGGATCTGTCGCTGTTTACCTGTGACAAGACGCTGGGCCGCGACGCCACCAAGGTGTTCAACTACCTGTCGGGCTACGCGCAGCCGGATACGCTGGACAACCTTGCCATTTCGCCCATCACCCTCAAGCCGCGCCTGCTGGAGATGATCGCTGCCGAAGCCGCCCATGCACAGGCCGGTAAACCCGCTGAAATCTGGGCCAAGATGAACAGCCTTGTGGACGCGGACGTGATTGATGCCCTGTACGCCGCCTCGCAGGCAGGTGTGAAAATCTCGCTGGTAATCCGTGGCATCTGCGGGTTGCGCCCCGGTGTCAAAGGCCTAAGCGAGAATATCCGCGTCAAATCCATCGTGGGCCGGTTTCTGGAGCACTCGCGCATTGTCTGCTTTGGCAACGGCTCGGGGCTGCCACACAAGAAATCGCGTGTGTTTATCTCTTCTGCCGACTGGATGGGCCGCAATCTGACCCGCCGTGTGGAGACCTTGGTCGAGATCGAGAACGCCACCGTCAAGGCGCAGATCACCAGCCAGATCATGGCCGCCAATCTGGCGGACGTGGCGCAAAGCTGGGTGCTGGACGCGCAAGGCGTTTTTACCCGCCCCGCCCTGCCAGAAGGACAGTTCGCTTTCAACTGCCACCGCTTCTTCATGGAGAACCCCTCTCTGTCGGGGCGCGGTTCTGCGGGGGCCGCGGATGTGCCAAAGCTGACCCATACGGAAGACTAGGGTCCTGACCCTAGCGACGGGGGGAGGCCCGCGCGGGATTCCGCACCCGTTTACTTCGTTAACAATTGACCTCCCCCCATGGCTGCCGCATTTTGGGCGGCGCAAACTCAGCTTCGGGGCACTGCATGGCCAAACACTCGACCACCCAGTCAATCGTGCCCGAAACCGGCGTTGCCGATCTGGGACCCTTTTCAAAACCGCTGTTCCAGGACCCCCGTGCGCGGGCCCTTGCACGGGTCGGCGTGGTGGATGTGGGATCGAACTCGGTCCGTCTGGTCGTCTTTGACGGTGCGGCACGCTCGCCTGCGTATTTCTACAACGAGAAAATCATGTGTGCGCTGGGCGCCGGCCTTGCCGAAACCGGCCACCTCAACCCCGAGGGTCGCGCCCGTGCGCTGTCAGCCATGAAGCGCTTCAAGAAGCTGGCCGACGGGATGGGGCTATCAGAGCTGACCTGCGTGGCCACCGCCGCTGTCCGCGATGCAACGGACGGGCGGGCGTTTTGCGACGACGTGGCCGCCGCGACCGGCCTGCGTATCTGGGTGATCGACGGCGAGGAAGAGGCGCGTTTGTCGGCGCAAGGCGTGCTTCTGGGCTGGCCCGGCGCATACGGTCTGGTCTGCGACATCGGCGGCTCTTCGATGGAGCTGGCGGAGATTTCGGGCGGGCGCGTGGGCCGCCGTGTGACTTCCGCCCTTGGCCCCCTGAAGCTGCGCGACATCAAAGGCGGCGCCAAAGCCCGCAACGCCCATATCAAGGAAACCATGCAGGCGCTGGCGGGCCGCATGGGCGCCCAGCGCGACCGTCTGTTTCTGGTGGGGGGCTCCTGGCGGGCAATTGCGCGTATCGACATGTTGCGGCGTGGCTATCCCCTGCACGTGCTGCATGAATACCGCATGACCCGCGCGTCGGTT
>CALAIJ010000010.1 GCA_937923365.1 uncultured Sulfitobacter sp. | reverse complement strand
GCGCAACTGGCGCAGGCCCGCAGTGGTCTTGCCGGAGCGCAGGGTGCGCTGTTGCGCGCCACAGAAGAATTCCGCAACGTCGTGGGGCGCAAGCCCGGGCGGTTGCAACCGCCGCCGCGTTTGCCCAAAGTCGGCCAGAGCCTTGATGCGGACAAAGCAATCGCTGTCCGGCGCCATCCCGACATGCACGCGGCGCAACATCAGGTGGCCGCCGCTGATCTGCTGGTCGAGGCCGGAGAGGCGGCCATGAACCCGCGCATCACGCTGAATGGCACCTTGGGACTGCGCGAGCGTTTTGATTCACAGGAATCGCGCCGGGTCGGCTCCGTCGGGGTCGAGCTGAGCCAGACGATTTATCAGGGCGGATCGTTGTCCGCGCAGGTCCGTCAGGCGATGGCGCGGCGCGATGCACAGCGCGGAAACCTGCATGTTGTGCGCCACAACGTGCAGCAGAATGTGGGCAACGCCTATGCCAGCTTGCTGTCTGCGCGTGCGCAACTCGACGCCTCCGAGCGTCAGATCCGGGCCGCAAGGATCGCCTTTCGCGGCGTGCGCGAAGAGGCGACACTGGGCGCGCGTACCACCTTGGATGTGCTGGATGCCGAGCAGGCTCTGCTAGATGCGGAATCCACCCGCGTGACGGCACGGTCCAATCTGTATACGGCCGCCTATGCGGTGTTGGCCGCCAAGGGGCAGTTGACCGCGCAGGATTTGAAGCTGCCCGTGCAAATCTACGACCCCGTTGCCTATTACAATTTGGTCAAGGACAGCCCCGCAAAACGTTCCAAGCAGGGCGAGAAACTGGACCGTGTGTTGCGGGCTTTGCAAAAAGACTGACAATTTTCAGGGCCCCATTGTGAGAATCTCTCGGGCGGGCTAAGGTCCGGCCTGAGGAAAGAGTGGTAAAAAGATATGTCCGACCCCGTCAAAAATGCCGAGGTAGAGGATGTTTTGTCTTCGATCCGTCGTTTGGTTTCAGAAGAAAAACGCCCCCTGCAAGCGGCTCCGCCCGAAGTGGTTGAAGAGCCTCAGGTTGAAGAAAAAGCAGCCGCACCCAGCATTGACCGCTTGGTCCTGACGCCTGCCTTGCGCGTTGAAGAGGTGGCTGACAAGCCCGCGTCCTCGGTGCAACCGCTTGTTTTGACACCTGATTTGCAAGAAGCGTCTGAAGTCGAGCCTCAGGAGGAGGCGTACTCAAACTCAGATGCTGCCGATCCCTCGGAAGATGAGGCGCAGGCCAGCGTTGTCGATGATAGCACCGACACGGAAGTCGATGGCGCGACAGATGTCGAAGAAATTTCCGAGGACTATCAGGACGACCCCTACAATTTCGAAGACGCCGACGATGTGGACGGTGAAGGGGCATTCCAGCCCGATACGCCCACCTCGTCCGATGCGCACAGTGCTGCGGACGCGACTTCCGCGCTGAGCGCCAAGATTGCAGCCCTAGAGACTGCTATCGGCGACATTTCCGATGAATGGGAGCCTGACGGCAAAAGTGCGGATGCCTACGCAGGCAAGGAAACTGCAGCCATGGTCTGGGAAGACGATGAGGATGCGGATCAAGCCCCTGAGACGCAAGAAGAAACTCCTGTTTCCGAACGTACCGAAGCCATTCGGGACGCGATTGCGGACGGCGCGTCAAAGGCCGTGTTAGAAGACGTTGAAAAGGCCAGTCAGGACGTCGCTTTTGAAGAGATCGCGCCGGAAGTGTCGCAGGAAGATGCCATCGCCGACGATGCGCCTTCTACCGACACAGACGATCACGTCGATCTTGCCGCAGAAGAGCAGATGTTGGACGAAGATGCGTTGCGAGAGCTGATCAGCGAGATTGTTCATTCCGAGTTGCAAGGCGCGTTGGGCGAGCGGATCACCCGCAACGTGCGCCGCCTTGTACGCCGCGAGATACACCGCGCTTTGACCGCGCGCGATCTGGACTAGGATCCTGCCCCTAGGCGCTGACCGTCTGTTGTACTTCTTGCGCCAAGCTTAGCAGTTGATCGACGTCCATGTAGCGCTCCACGTGGTCGGCGAGGGCATCAAGCGTCGCCTCCACACCCGCTTCAAAATCCAGACCTGACGACGCGCCGAACCGTTCAAGAAACGCTGACCGGAAGCCGTTTGCGCCGAAAATCCCGTGCATATAGCAGCCCTGCACGCGCCCCGTGGCAGAGGCGGCGCCTTCCGCTTTGCCGTCAATACTCAGCCAAGCGCGTGCGCAGTCGGGTCCTGTCGTCTCACCGATGTGGATCTCATAACCTTCGACCCGCATGCCGGACGCTGGATGCAGCCCCTCTTTGACCGACAGGTGTTTGATGGGGGCCATGACCGTCTCCACGTCCAGATGGCCAAGGCCTGCAACCTCGCAAGGGGGGCCTTCTATGCCATGCGGGTCGGCGATTGATTTGCCCAGCATCTGATAGCCGCCGCACAGTCCTAGAACATGGCCGCCGCGCCGGATGTGGGCGGCCAGATCAATGTCCCAGCCCTCGGCCCGAAACGCGGCAAGGTCGGCGATTGTTGCCTTGCTGCCCACCATCAGCACCATGTCCGCGTCCGCAGGCAGTGTCATGCCAGGGGTGATCAGGCGCAGATCGACATGTTCTTCTGCGGCCAGTGGATCAAGGTCGTCAAAGTTGGAAATCCGCGGAAGCCGTGGCACCGCAATCACGCATTTGGTGCCTTTGCTGCCCGTGCGGGCAGGCAGGTCCATGACGTCTTCGGCGGGCAAGCGGTGGGCCTGATCAAACCAGGGGATCACCCCAAGCGAGGGCCAGCCTGTGCGCGCCGCAATGTCATCACGGCCTGCGTCAAACAGGCTGCGGTCGCCGCGAAACTTGTTGACTGAAAAGCCCCGCACTTGTGCGTTGTCCTGCGCGTCCATCACTGCTTGGGTGCCAACGATCTGTGCAATGACACCCCCACGATCGATGTCGCCCATGAGGACCACAGGCACACCTGCTGCCGTGGCAAAACCCATGTTGGCGATGTCGCCTTTGCGCAGGTTAGTCTCTGCGGGGGATCCCGCCCCTTCGACGATGATGAGGTCGCAGCCTTCTGCAAGCCGTTGGAAAGATTGCAGAACGGCAGGCATCAGTGTGGCCTTGTTCTTGCCAAAGCTGGAGGCTTCTTGGTGGCCGGCGATCTTGCCCTGCACGATCACCTGCGCGCCTGTGGCCGACTGCGGTTTGAGCAGAATGGGGTTCATATCTGTATGTGGTGCAACACCTGCGGCGCGGGCTTGCAATGCTTGCGCGCGGCCAATCTCGCCCCCGTCTTCGGTGACAGCGGCGTTATTGGACATGTTCTGTGGCTTGAACGGGCGTGCGTTGATGCCGCGCCGCACGCAGGCCCGAAGCAGCCCAGCGACAATCATTGACTTGCCGACATTGCTGCCGGTGCCTTGTATCATGATCGCTTTTGTCATTTGCTGGCCTTGTCCGCTTTGCGCGGCAATTTGGCGTAAAGCCACCCAGAGGGGAAGACGAGAATGCATACGCCAGCACATTTACTGATCGGCGCGGCGGCAATGGGGCGAAAAGGGCGACCCAAACTGGTGTGGGCGGGGCTGGTCGGTGCGATGATACCTGACCTGTCGTTGTATCTTCTTGCGGGCGCGTCTTTGCTTTTGCTCAGAATTCCGCCCGAACGTGTCTTCAATGAGCTATACTACTCTGACCTTTGGCAGGGCATCTTTGCCGTCGACAATTCCTTTGTCGTTTGGGGCCTGTTGCTGGTCCTGGCGCTTTGGGTGCGCAAAGGATGGGGCATCGCGCTATGTGGGGCGGCCTTGCTACATTTACTGCTTGATCTGCCGTTGCACCACGACGATGGGCGTGCACACTTCTGGCCACTGACCAGTTGGACGTTCGAGAGCCCCATTAGTTATTGGGACAAAGGCCATCACGCACGCATGGTGGCACCTGTCGAACTTGCGATGACGCTGGTCGCTGCGGTGGTCATTATCTGGTAC
>CALAIJ010000009.1 GCA_937923365.1 uncultured Sulfitobacter sp. | reverse complement strand
GTCTCCGGCCCGCGCGTCTTGCCGTATGATGAGACAAAGGCCCGCATGAAAGCGATCCTCAACGACATCCAGACCGGTGCCTTCGTGCGTGACTTCATGCAGGAGAACGCGGTTGGCCAGCCCTTCTTCAAAGGCACGCGTCGCCGCAATGACGAGCATCAGATCGAGGCCACAGGCGAGACCCTGCGCGGCATGATGCCCTGGATTTCAGCAGGTAAAATGGTCGATAAATCAAAGAACTAAATCTTTTAGTTCATGTACCACGTGAAAAGCCCGGGTGCCTTTGCATCCGGGCTTTTTCTTTGCCATTCCGACAGATCAAACGTCGGCAGGCGTAGCGCTGGAGGATTTGTCTGCGGCCAGTGTCGACTTTGGCGTATTAGGGTCGTCCAAGCGGCGTTCAACAGCACGCTTGCTCCACAGGGCAAAAACGATACCTGCGCAAAGCGTCACAAGGGCAAGCAATCCCACAAGGGAAGTCCAGTCCATTTTCTTTCTCCTAAATGCATATGTTGGAAGGAAAACGCCTGATGGTGACATTTGTTCCAGACCCGCCTGCGGCAGACACTGCGCTTTGGTCATTGACCGGCCGCCAAAACGCGATCATCTGGGAGTGAATGAAGGCCTCCGAACATATCACGCCGCACGCCGAGATGCAGATCAGCGATGCGCGCCCCGAGCACGAGGCCGCCGTGCGTGCACTGTCTGATGCCACCCACCGGACACACCGTGCGCGCCTGCCCCATGTCTTTGGGCCGGAAAACAGCTATCAACACTGGCTGTTAGACCGCGCCTTTGCGCAGAAACCCCCGCCGAAATCGACGTTCCGCAATCTGCTCCGCGTGGCCTGCCAAAACGACGAAGTCGTCGGCTATGCCATGCTGGTCTGGGACACTCCGCAGCCGCCACAGACCACCACCACAGCCGTGGTCGCAGACATTGCCGTGACGCCAGAACTGCAACGCACAGGCATTGCAACGGCACTTTTGGCAGATGCAAACGCCTTGCGCGAAACCCACGGCTGGCACGCGATTAACGCGGACGTGTGGGACGGCAACGCGGCCTCTCACGCCCTGTTTGTCCAGGCAGGCTTTGTCGCGGAACGCACGGTTTACCGCCGTGGCACCCCGCCGCCCCTGACCGAAGCAGACGCCAGCCCGCCCGCCAAGACATCCCGCCCTTTCTGGTGGATTGCCGCCGCCTTGCTTCTGGCCATCGCATTTGTGGCCTCTGTCCCGTGAGCGCACCCGTCATCACCTCGCGCAGTTGGCTGATGGTTATCACGCTGGGCTTTGTCTGGGGCGGCACCTTTATGGTGACCGAGGTTGCCTTGCGCGGCATGACCCCTTTTTGGCTGGCCGCAGCGCGCATCTGCTTTGCCGCCCTGACCATGATGGTGATTTGGGGCGCGCGCGGCTTTGCCCTGTTTCAGACCCGCCCCTCCCGCTCTGCCCTATACGCCGTGATCGCCATCGCGGCGGCAAGCTCTGCGGTGCCCTTCTCTTTGCTGGCATGGGGTCAACAGTATGTGACGTCCGGGTTTGCGGGCGTCTCCATGGCCTCGGTCGCCTTGCTGGTGCTGCCGCTCGCTCACTTCTTTGTCCCCGGAGAGCGCCTGACCCTGCGGCGGATGATCGGCTTTGCCATCGGCTTTGTCGGCGTGGTGATCCTGATCGGCGGACAGGCGTTTGAAAGCACGGGCACCGCACTTGAAACACCGGGGCGCATCGCCTGCGTGGCCGCGGCGGCCTGCTATTCGGTCAGTTCTGTGATGATGCGCCGCCTGCCGCCCGTAGATCCGATCGGGTTGGCCACAATTCTCTTGGTCATCGCCAGCTTCATGACCTTGCCGCTGGCGCTGTGGGTCGAAGGCGTGCCAGCGATGCCGGACACGAACACATGGATGATCCTGGCCTTTCTGGGCCTGATCCCCACAGCGGCCGCAAACCTGCTGCGGGTACTGGTGGTACGCAGCGCGGGCCCGGTTTTCATGAGCCTTGTGAACTATCAGGTGCCGGTTTGGTCCGTGGTCTTGGGCGCGTTGATCCTGTCAGAGCCCTTGCCCACATCCCTGACCACAGCAATGGCGTTGATCTTGCTGGGCGTGGCCATCAGCCAATGGGGCGCTTTGCGCCGGCTTTTCGGGGCTAGGACTTAACCACGTCTTCGACGGCGGCCACGACGCTGTCAACACAGCGCGCCATAAGGTCTGCGTCCTCATGCTCGGCCATGACGCGGACCAGCGGCTCGGTCCCTGATTTGCGGATCAACAGACGCCCGCCACCGGACAAATCCACCTCGGCCTGTGCGATGGCCTCTTTGACGGGGGCCGTTTCAAGCGGAGTCTGGCCTGCCGCATAGCGCACATTTTTGAGCAATTGCGGCACCGGATCAAACTGGTGCAACAGCGCAGACGAGGGCCGTTCGGACCGAACCATTTCGGCCAAAAACTGGAGGCCCGCCATCAATCCGTCACCTGTGGTCGCGTGGTCTGTCATGACGATATGGCCCGATTGTTCGCCCCCAAGGTTGAAGCCCCCCTGCCGCATCCGCTCCACCACATAGCGATCCCCGACGCCGGTGCGTTCCAGCCGCACGCCACGCCCCTCAAGGAAGCGCTCAAGGCCAAGGTTGCTCATCACGGTGGCAACAAGCGCGTTGCCGTTCAGGCGCCCGTCCTCGGCCCAGCGGGCAGCCATCAGCGCCATGAACTGGTCGCCGTCACCCACCTGCCCGTTCTCGTCGATCAGGATGACACGGTCCGCGTCTCCATCAAGGCAAATCCCTACGTCTGCGCCATGGGCCACCACCGCCTCTGCTGCCAGTTGCGGTTGGGTAGAGCCGCAGCCCTCGTTGATATTGTGTCCATTCGGGCCAACGCCCACTGGGATCACGGTCGCGCCCAATTCCCACAATGCCATAGGCGCCACGGAATAGGCCGCCCCGTTTGCGCAATCCAGCACGACTTTCAGCCCATCTAGGCGCATTTGCCTTGGGAAAGACGATTTGACCCGCTCGATATAGCGAAAGCGGCTGTCGTCGATACGTTTGGCGCGGCCAATTTCGGTGGCCTCCGCCGGTGCGACACCTTCGGCGACAAGGGCCTCGATCTCTGCCTCGACCTGATCGGACAGTTTGAAACCGTCGGGCCCGAAGAACTTGATGCCGTTGTCGTGCGCGGGATTGTGGCTGGCAGAGATCATCACTCCCAAATCCGCCCGCATGGAACGCGTCAGCAAGCCCACCGCAGGGGTCGGCACAGGCCCCAGCAACAACACGTTCATGCCTGTGGATGTCAGCCCCGCCGTCAAAGCGCTTTCGAACATATACCCTGAAAGCCGCGTATCCTTGCCGATCACAACGCGGTGTACCCCTTTGGAATCGCGCCGGAAATACTGACCGACAGCCGCGCCAATCCGCAACGCCATCTCGGCGGTCATTGGATGGGTGTTGGCGGTGCCCCGCACGCCGTCTGTGCCAAAAAGCTTGCTCATGATCTTTGTCCTGTCGTTGCGGCCTGCCAAAGGGCCACCGCCTGCCGTGTCTCATCCACATCATGCACACGCAGCACCTGAATGCCATGGGCCACCGCAGCCAAAGCCACCCCGAGCGAGCCTGCAACGCGGGCATCCGCCTGCTCAGTGCCGCCGATCGTGCCGATAAAACGCTTGCGCGAGGCCCCGAGCAGGATCGGCACACCAAGAGCATGAAACAGGCCAAGGCGCGCAAGCAGCGCCAGATTATGCTCAAGCGTCTTGCCAAAGCCGATGCCGGGGTCCGCAATGATACGGCTGCGCGGAATGCCTGCGGCTTCCAGATTGATGATCTGTTCTTCAAGGAAATCAAACACATCCAGCACGACGTTGTCATATCGCGGGTCTCGCTGCATGACCTTGGGGTCCACGGGCCCGTGCATGACACATACAGGCGCATCCCGTGCTACCGCCAAAGGTGCGAGGGCCGCATCAAAGGTGAAGCCCGACACGTCATTCACCAGATCGGCCCCCGCATCAAGCGCGGCTTCGGCGACCTGCGACTTGCGCGTGTCGATGGAGATGGGCGCGGCAATCCCCGCGGCGCGCAACGCACTGATGACAGGTCCCGTACGCTGGATTTCCTCAGCGATATCAACGTGATCTGCGCCCGGGCGCGTGGATTCCCCCCCGATATCAAGGATATCCGCACCCGCAGAGATCATGCGCTGGCCCGCTGCCACGGCATCCGCGAGGGCTGCGTGTTTGCCACCATCGGAGAAACTGTCAGGGGTAGTGTTGAGTATCCCCATAATACGAGGGGTCGCCATCGAAAGCCCGGTCATCGTAGCGCGGGAGGCCGTCAGCGCCTGCATCTCGGCGCGAGGCACATCCGAGGCGGGGATAATCTGCGGCGTTTGTCCACGGGAAAGAACCTCGACATCGGTGAACCATGTCCAGCCTCCCGCCAGTATTCGGGCATGATCCGGGCGTGCGGGCCCGGCATGAAGAACGGGGCGGAAGTATTTACGTTCGCTCACAAATCTACCTTATCCACAGGGATCTGGCGCAGCGGGACGGAGGCGTCTTTGGGCAGGGCCGCACCAATGACTAGCATCTCTTGCGCGTCAAAGGTGGCGGCAAACCATGCAGCAAGGGCCACCGCATCACGCGGCTGGGCAGAGGGTGTGTCGACCGCGTCAAGCACGATCTTTGACGGTGCCCAGACGCAGGTCTGTCCGTTCTTCATCGCCCAGTCCAACTCCGTGCGGGTATCGACGACCACGCAACGGTCATCGCGGGCGGCCAATACCCATGCGTTCTGTTCAATCGCCAGCAGATCGATCCGGCGTTGCGCCATCTTGTGCGGGACTTGCGGGGCGGGCGTATCGGCGGCCCCCACGCACAGGATCAACGGGCGCCCCAAGGCATCCAATTGATCCAGCCAGCCCGTCAGATGTGGAGAGGCAATCGCGGCATTGCTGAGAAACACCAGTTCCGGATGCGGGCTCTCTTCGCTGACGATTTCGGGGGCGGGTGTGCCATCGCGGGCGCGCACGATCTCGACGCCCAAGGCACCGGGGCCGCGATCCAGCTTTTCGATGCGCACAAAAGCGCGCATGGCTTGGGGCTCCAGCAAAATGCGCTCTGCCACCCGTTCGGCCAGTGTTTCCAGCAAGGCCAGCCGCTCGACACTCAGTTCTGCGGCAATCGCCTCGGTCACACGGTCATAGCTGAGGATGCGGTCCACATCATCATCGATGGGGCCGGTAAGCGGCTGCACCTCGACGACAATGTTAAAGCAGATGCGTTGGGTGACCCCGCGCTCTGCCTGAAAGGCGCCGATCTCCACCTCGACGATGTGATCGCGCAGCGAAATGCGGTCAAAGGGGTCGCCTGCGTTCATGGCCTCGGAACGCTCGGACGGGTGCGCAAAGGCAAGACGGACTTCGTTGGACATGTGCGGCAAACCCCGGCATTTCATTCGCGCCGTTTTAGCAGCGCAGGCGGGGTCAGACCAGTGTTAACCCTGACGATAGAACAAATGCACGCCGATGCGGGCGGTGCGCTTGAACACGCGGGCCCACTTGGGGTTGACCGCTGTGGTGTGATAGTGCGTCGCCCCTGATGTGAGTTTGGACGCACGACCGTCCATGATGGCGCGGGCAATCTTGCCAACCCGCGCATATGACGCAGGCTCCGCGATCACTTCGGCGCGGCCATCGCAGGTGTAGGTAAACTGGCATTGGTACTTCTTGCCCGTGCCCTGATTGATCACACCACAGATGGAGTTGGGGTAGCGGCTGCTTTTGACCCGGTTCAGGATCACTTCGGCAACGGCAAACTGACCCTTGACCGTCTCGCCGCGTGCCTCGAAATAAAGCGCCTCTGAAAGGCATTTCCACTGCGCACCACCGGTGGCACGTGGCTGCGCATCAACCCATTTGCGCGAGAACTGTGCGTCCGTTGCACTGCTGCCGATTTCGAGCTTGGCCAGCGAGATCATCGATTTCAGCTTGGCATCCCCTGCCGCGGCAAGGCCCTGCGCCTCGATCCGTGCCAGTTTGGCCGCCTTGGCCGCATTCGCGTCAGCCGCAATCGGTGTCAGGGCAGCAAGCCCAAGAGCAATCATCGCACAGGTATTCTGAAGCCAACGCATCAAGCGCCTCACAGGGTTGTTTCAATCCGCATGGGGCATAGCCAAAGGCAGCCTGCGGGTAAACCCTTGGGCGGCGGGGCTGCGACACCGCGCCCGATTTGAGCAAGGTCTTGCGGATAGACCGCAAGAACCTACCCGATTTGGTGGGAAATCGCGAGTTGAGCTGCCGCCAATCGCGCCACTGGAACGCGGAAAGGAGAGCAGGAAACGTAGTCAAAGCCCGCTTCACGGCAAAATGCGATCGATTCGGGGTTGCCGCCATGTTCGCCGCAGATTGACAAAGTGACCTCCGGTTGCGCCGCACGGCCGCGTGCCGCGCCCAGTTGCAGCAGTTCCCCCACGGCGTCCGTATCCAGCATGTGAAACGGGTCTTCGGCGTAAACGCCCTGCTGGACATAATCAGACATAAAGCGACCTGCGTCGTCACGTGACAGTCCATAGGTCATCTGCGTCAGGTCATTGGTCCCAAAGCTGAGGAAGGCGCAGTGCGGGGCGATCTTGGCCGCCAGAAGTGCGGCGCGCGGGGTCTCGACCATGACGCCAAGGCGGTAGTCAAAGTCGCTGTCGCGCTCGTTACGCACGGCTGTCGCCACCGTTTCGATTGCGGCTTTGACCAATTCGACTTCGCGCTCTGCCGTGACCAGCGGGATCATGATCTCGGGCACCACGGGTGCACCCTTCATGCTGGCATCAATCGTGGCCTCGAAAATCGCACGGGCCTGCATTTCGTAGATCTCGGGCACGGTCACGCCAAGGCGCACACCGCGCAGACCCAACATCGGGTTGTATTCCGACATCGCCTCGATCCGGCGGGTCACGTCAGACAGCTTGAGCCCCAGCGCCTCGGCCAGTTCGCGCTGGCCTGCTTTGTCTGTGGGCAGAAACTCGTGCAAGGGCGGGTCGAACAGGCGGATGCAAACAGGGCGCCCTTCCATGATCCCGAAAAGCTGGGTGAAGTCAGCGCGCTGCATCGGCAACAGCCGCTCCAGCACAGCGCGGCGGTCCTCTCCGGTTTCGGCAAAGATCATTTCGCGCATGACTGTCAGGCGACCCGGCTCAAAGAACATATGTTCTGTCCGGCACAGCCCGATACCATGGGCGTCAAAGTTGCGCGCCGTCTGGGCGTCCGCAGGCGTGTCGGCGTTGGCACGGATGCCGATATCCGCGGCCTCCTCCGCCCATGCCATCAGCGTGGAGAAGGTATCATCAAGTGCAGCTTCGCGCATCTCCGGCGCGCCCGCCAGCACCTGTCCGGTAGAGCCATCCACAGTGATCTGGTCGCCCGCCTTGAAAACGCGCCCGTCAGCCGAGGTGATCTGGCCCTTGACGAGGTTAAAGCTCATGTCGCCGGCGCCTACCACGCAGGGCAGCCCGATCCCGCGCCCGATTACGGCGGCGTGGCTGGTGATGCCGCCCCGCTCAGTCAGGACGGCATCCGCGGCGTGCATGCCGCGAATATCCTCGGGCGAGGTTTCGCGGCGCACCAGAATACACGGCTCGCGGCGGCTTTCGGCGGCTTGGGCTTCGGTGGCGGAAAAGACGATCTTGCCTGTTGCCGCACCGGGGCTGGCGGCAATGCCACGCCCAATCTGGTCACGGGTGGCGTGAGGCGCGATCTGGCGGTGCAATAGTTCGGACAAGGTGCGGGGCGGAATGCGCATAAGCGCCTCTTCACGCGGGATGATCTTGTCATTGGCCAAAGCCACGGCAATCCGCACCGCCGCACGGGACGACCGCGCCACGCGAACGCCATCAAGGATGTGCAAGGTGCCGTCCTCGATCACGAATTCCACCTGCATTTCCTCGCGCAGACGCTGGCGCATCAGAGCGGCGTGGGTCTGCAGTTCGGCGAAGGCATTGGGTGCCAGCTCTTCCAGCGAAGCACCACGCGGATCACGGGTGAGGTAGATCGCGTCACTGTCCGATTGCAGCGCATCGCGGCCTTGGGACTGGCTGAGATAGCGGCCCTTGGTCTGCGGCAGCCCGGTTTCGCTGTCGACCAGTTGCAATACGCCCGACCCACACAGCCCCGCGCCCACACCAAAGGCCATCTCCTGCACCACAAGGCCAAGCCCTGCGTCCGCAGGCGCGCCTTTGGCCTGACGCAGCAGCCGTGCTGTCGTGCCGTCCCATTCGCGCGCCATGGAGCGCAGGACCGCCGCCAGTTGGGTTGCAGGGTCCTGGGGAAACTTCTCTTCTGATTCAGTCTCATAGGCCTGCAAAGATTGGTCCAGTGCAGTGCGGCCATCACCTTTGACATCGTCGAACATGTCCGGGTCCAGACGGGCCACGTTCACGGCATAGGTCTGTACAAAACGGGTGTAGAGCGCGGCCGCGGGCCCCTCGCCCATCACCGTGCTGAAGTGGTCAAAGGCCGCATCATTGATGCCGATGTTTAGCACCGCCCCCGGCCCGCCCCAATCAGGGTCCTGACTGGACGGGCGCACACATAACAGCGCGCTTTTCGGAAACGCCGCCACAACCGCATCCACATCCGGCAAGTCACCCGCCGCGATGTCTTGTACTGCGCCAAAGGACAGCGCCACCGTACGCGGCACAGGCAGGTCCAGACGGACCAGACGTTGCAGGCATTTCGCACGCCCGCCATGGGTGTCATTGGCAATCGGCGCGTCCGGCGTCACAAGCGTGGTATGTGGGTTATTCTGCACTGCGGCATTCCTCGTGTTCAGGTGCAGCATAGGGGGATATGAACGTCTGGCAAGCCTCGCGTTCCA
>CALAIJ010000008.1 GCA_937923365.1 uncultured Sulfitobacter sp. | reverse complement strand
CCCAGCATCGTCTCATCCCACACCAAAGGCGAATTGCCGTTGCAATTGCCGGTAACGACAGCGTGGGTTTCCATGAACGCCGCACCAAAGAGGATGCGGCACATGTCGATCACATCCTCGGCGTTTTTGGGGCTGGTGGTCATGCCCATGAAGGTCTTGTCGGAATGCTTCATCGACGAATAGGTGATGCGCAGGTGGCGCTGGCTGATCGGGTGGTCGTAGGGCTCCACAATATGGTGGGCGCTTGAATGCAGCGCGGGCATCATGTGCGCCAGTTTGTGGAACATCGCCAGATCCTCCATCATCGGATTGCGGCGCACGTCTTCCAGATCACGCAGGTACGGCGCGCCCGTCATGGGGATGAACATCGCCGAGGTGCCGCCCAAATCGATGTTCTTTTGCGGATCACGGGCATGATAGGTGAACCGTTCGGGGATGCTGGCGATCAAGCCGCGCACAAGGTCACGGTCCAGATAGACACGGTCGCCTTGCACCTTGGCCCCAGCTACCTTCCAATCGGCCAGCGCGATGTCATCGCGAAAGATGACGCCGACGTTTTCCAGAATATCCATAGAGGCCGCATCAATGCGTTCCACCTGCGATCCTGTCATGATCTCGCAGGTCGGGATTTTGTTGTGCAAACCGGGCAGCATCGCAACATTCGGGATGGCGCGCAGGGCGCGGCGGGCGGCACGGCCCCCTGAACGGTTGCGGGTGGGTTGGTCGGTGGTCATCGGCAGCGCTCCCCTGGGCGGTAGAGGTCAAGTGTTGCACGGATGGGGCTGCACGGGCTTGTCCAAAGGCGAAGTGCCTGTCGGAAAATATGGCGCGATAGGCTTGACCTTGGCCTGCGTCCATTGCCATCTGCGAAAATGGAAATTTTACACATCACCCGCCCCGCCGCCGTCACCGGTCTGGATGACTTCCCGCTGCCATCGGTGGACGCCGCCCGTCCCCAAGCCATGTTGGAGCGCTGCCCCGCCGCAGCCCCGACACCTTTGGTGCAATCCGAAGCGATTGCGACACAGGCCGCCGTCGCAGAGGTCTGGGTCAAGGATGAACGGGGCCGTATGGGGCTTGGCAGTTTCAAAGCACTGGGGGCTGCTTATGTGGTCGCCAACGACGCCGCCGAAGGGCACCTTGCGGGGCGTACCTATGTGACGGCCAGTGCGGGCAACCACGGTATGTCGGTGGCGGCTGGCGCGGCAGCTTTCTCTGCCCGCTCGGTGGTCTATATCGCCGAAACGGTGCCGGAGGCCTTTGCCGAACGGCTGGCCCAGCAAGGCGCAGAGGTGGTCCGCGAGGGGGCAACCTACGAAGCCTCCATGGCAGCGGCCCTTGCCGCGGCCGAGGCAAACGATTGGGCGCTGTTGTCGGACAGCTCGTGGGAGGGCTACACCGAACGACCCCATCGCCTGATGGAGGGATACCTTGTGCTGATGGCCGAGACGATTGCGGAGCTGCCGCAGCCCCCCTCACATATTTTCCTGCAAGCAGGTGTCGGCGGTCTGGCGGGCGCATGCGCCGCGATGGCGCGTCAGGCGTGGGGCCAAAGCCCGCGCATCGTTGTGGTGGAGCCTGACGTAGCGCCTGCCATACACGCCTCCATCACAGCGGGGCATGCGGTGGACACGCAAGGCCCCGTCAGCGAGATGGGGCGGCTGGATTGCAAGACACCCTCATTGATCGCACTGAAAGGGTTGGCGCGGGATGCGGATGATTTCGCGCTGATTTCCGAAGATGAAGGCCAGATGGGGGCGGGCACCGCAATGGTGGCAGGCTTGGCCTCGACGCCTTCGGGGGCGGCGGGGATCGCGGGCTTGCTTGCGTTGTCGGAGGATCAGCGCGATGCGCTGGGTTTGACCGCACAATCGCGGGTGCTGTGCATCCTTAGCGAAGGGCCGGAAGCCTAGCCGTTTTCTTTAAAAGAAAACGGTCGGAATTTTTCAAAAATTCCGCGCGCTAGGTGGCAAAGGTTTGCGCATATTCATCGCGCAATACGTTCTTTTGCACTTTGCCCATCGTGTTGCGGGGCAGGGCATCCACCAGCAGCAGCTTGCGCGGGCATTTGAAGCGGGCAAGCTGGCTTTGCAACAGCGCGCTCAGCGCCTCGAGATCAGGGGCCGCACCTTTGGCCGCCACGATCACGGCCACGGGACATTCGCCCAGATCGCCATGGGGCACGCCGATCACGGCGCTTTCCAGCACGTCGGGTTGATCGTCGAGCACGGTTTCGACTTCTTTGGGGTAGATGTTGTAACCGCCTGAAATAATGAGGTCTTTTCCGCGTCCAACAATCTGCACATAGCCTTGATCGTCGATCAGGCCCAGATCGCCCGTGATAAAGAAGCCGTCATCGCGCAGTTCTGCTGCGGTCTTGTCGGGCATTTGCCAATAGCCCTGAAAGACGTTGGGCCCGCGGACTTCGATCACGCCAATCTCGCCTTGCGGCAGGGGTGCGCCCGTGTCCGGATCGCAGACTTTCAGCTCAACCCCGGGCAGGGGTTTGCCCACTGTGCCCGCGCGCCGCGCACCGTCCAGCGGGTTGGAGGTGTTCATGTTCGTTTCTGTCATGCCGTAGCGCTCCAGAATGCGGTGGCCTGTACGCTCTTCGAAAGAGCGGTGGGTTTCGGCCAGCAACGGCGCGGAGCCTGAGATAAACAACCGCATGTCGCGGGTCAGGTCCTTGGTGAATTCAGGGTGGTCCAGCAGGCGGGTATAGAAGGTAGGGACGCCCATCAGCGAGGTGGCCTGCGGCATGAAGCGGATCAACTGGTCCACGTCCAGGCGCGGCATCCAGATCACCGCGCCGCCCGCCAGCAGCATGATGTTGGTGGCCACAAACAGCCCGTGCGTGTGGAAAATGGGCAGCGCGTGCAGCAGAACGTCCCTTTCGGTAAAGCCCCAATGCTTGGTCAGGGTTTGCGCATTAGACAGCAGGTTTTGCTGGCTCAGCATCGCCCCCTTGGAGCGTCCCGTGGTGCCGGAGGTATAAAGGAAGGCCGCCAGATCATCGGGCGCACGGTCCACCGTCGCAAAGCTGGCGGGATGGGTGGCCGCTCGGTCGCGAAGGGAGCCCTTGCCGGTGATGTCCATCGTCTCAAGCTGCGCGTTTGCGGCAGTGGCGACGGGGGCAAGCCCCTCTGCCTTGTTCGGGTCGCAGACCATCAGCTTTGCACCGGAATTTGTGACGAAGTAGTCAACCTCGGCCGGCATATAGGCGGTGTTGAGGGGCAAAAATACCAACCCCGCCTGAACGCAGGCCGCATAGAGCGCCAGCGCGTCGGGGGATTTTTCGATCTGTACCGCGACACGGTCCCCCGCGGCCAGACCCAGTTCCGTAAACACATTGGCATAGCGCGCGGCCACGTCCACAAAGCCCGCATGGGTGATGACATGGCCTTCGGGCAGCAGCAAAAAGGGCGTATTGCGGCCTGCGTGTTTGCCAAATAGCGCATCATAAAGTGGGTTTGCCATGAAAGCCGTCCTTTGTGCTTTGATGCGCATTTCTGCACCCTGCGGATGGGCGCGTAAAGCCTTATGCGCAGTGCTTGACCCCCCTCGCGGTTTGGCCTAGCAAGCAAGCCTGACGCGGGTATGGTGAAATGGTATCATAAGAGCCTTCCAAGCTTAAGGTGCGGGTTCGATTCCCGCTACCCGCTCCACTTTTTATGACTGTCGGTAGTTGGCCTTGAAAGGCCAACTGAAGGGCGCTGCCCTTCAGACTTCCCGGGAAGAGTTCTGGCCAGAAAAAGATAAGGCAGCGGCGTCGGTGCTTGACGCGGGCGGGCCTGCACGCCATCACGGCTGCGGACCTTAACAGGAGAGCACATGGCGCGCCAACCCGCACCCGCAGCGAGCAGCACAGAAGAGCGTGAGAAGTCACGCCAGATTGGTGCGTTGCGCAGCTTGATGCCCTTCATGTGGCCCTATCGCGGGCTGATGGTTGCCGCAGGTCTGGCGCTGGTGATTACGGCTGTTATTTCCTTGATGTTGCCGTTGGCAGTGCGCCGCGTGGTCGACAATTTCAACACCGCCGAAGTCGGCCTGCTGGATCAGTATTTCCTTGCCGCCATCGGGATTGCGGGCCTGTTGGCGATTGGCACAGGACTGCGGTATGCGCTGGTCACACGGTTGGGCGAAAGGGTGGTCGCAGACATCCGCAAGGCCGTTTTTGACCGTGTGATCGGGATGAGCCCCGCCTTCTACGAGCGGATCATGACGGGCGAGGTGCTGAGCCGGATCACAACGGATACGACGCTGATCTTGAGTGTGATCGGGTCCTCTGTTTCCATCGCTTTGCGTAACCTGCTGATTTTTATCGGGGGTTTGGCGTTGATGATGGTGACATCGGCCAAGCTGACCGGACTTGTTTTGCTGATTGTGCCTGCGGTGATCGTGCCCATATTGGTGTTGGGGCGCAGGTTGCGCGTGATCAGCCGCGAAAATCAGGACTGGATTGCGGCCTCCTCGGGGAATGCCTCTGAAAGCCTGAGTGCGGTGCAAACCGTGCAGGCTTTCACTCACGAGTTGGCCAGTCGCGCGGGCTTTGCAAAAATGACCGAAAGCTCTTTTGATGCCGCGCGGCGGCGCATTTTTACCCGTGCGATGATGACGGTGATCGTGATCTTTCTGGTCTTCGCAGGCGTCGTCGGCGTGTTGTGGATCGGGGCGCGAGACGTGCGGGCAGGGGGCATGTCAGCGGGCGCGCTGGTGCAGTTTGTGATTTACGCGGTGATGGTCGCAGGGGCGGTTGCAGCCCTGTCCGAGATCTGGGGCGAATTGCAACGCGCAGCAGGCGCGACAGAGCGGTTGGTGGAACTGCTGCAAAGTGAAGACGCCGTGCAGGACCCGGCTGCACCGGCGACATTGGCGCAGCCGGTGCGCGGCGAGATCGCCTTTGACGGGGTGCAATTCACCTACCCTGCGCGGCCCGATACACTGGCGTTGAACGATGTCTCGCTTCAGATCGCGCCGGGTGAAACGGTGGCCTTTGTCGGCCCGTCGGGGGCGGGTAAGACCACGATCATCCAGTTGATCCTGCGCTTTTATGACCCACAGAAAGGGCGCATCCTTTTGGACGGGGTCGACCTGCGTAAAATGGCGCGGGACGACTTCCGCCGTTCTGTCGCTTTAGTGCCGCAGGATCCGGTTATCTTTGCGGCATCCGCTGCGGAAAACATCCGCTTTGGCAGACCCGATGCCACCATGGCCGAGGTCGAAGCTGCAGCGACGGCTGCCGCCGCGCACGACTTTATCGCGGGGCTGCCCGACGGGTACGACAGTTATCTGGGCGAGCGTGGCGTCATGTTGTCGGGAGGGCAAAAGCAGCGGATCGCCATTGCGCGCGCCATTCTGCGCGATGCGCCCGTGCTGCTGCTGGATGAGGCGACAAGTGCGCTGGATGCCGAAAGCGAGCAGGCCGTGCAGCGGGCCGTAGACCAGCTCAGCCATGGGCGCAC
>CALAIJ010000007.1 GCA_937923365.1 uncultured Sulfitobacter sp. | reverse complement strand
TTTTTCAACGATTTCCCCAATTTCGCGCAATGGGATGAGATCGGCTATGTGACCACTGGCTGGGGCATCCGTAATCTTGGTATGGGGCTTGCGATGATCCTTGCGCTTTGGATGAAAGCACCCAGTGTGATTGGAGCTGTCTTTGCGATGCGGTTTGTTACTGAATCCGGCGATCTGATGAATTCGTTGATCACGGGGCACGGCACATTGGGCCTGCCACTTGGTATTTTCGCTGCAGGCTGGATTATCTTGTTCCTGGTCCCGGAAGCAATGGCAGCCCGCTGGGGGCTGACCAGGGCGTTCGACAACACATCACATACACCCGAAAAACAAGGATAGGAAATCCAATGGGCAAAGGACTGGACAACGTCCGCGCGATCTATCTGGAAGGTATCGCTGGCGGCCAAGCGCGCGAAGCCGTGACGAAATGCACTGGTCACCGCTATACACAGCATTCCACTGGCGTGGCAGATGGGGCCGAAGGGTTTCTCGCCTTTTTCGAGCCTTTTGTCGCCCGCAATCCCAAGCGCGACATTGAGATCGTTCAGGCCTTCGAAGATGGTCCGTGGGTCTTTTGCAGTGCCTACCAATCGCTCAATGATGGTGCGGCGCAGTGGGTCACGATGGATATGTTCTATACCGATGCAGAGGGGTTGATCCTTGAGCATTGGGACACGATCGCACCTTACACCAAAGACACCAAATCAGGCGCAGACATGGTTGGTGGCAATCGTGACATCGACCTCGCAGTGGACGGTGCGGCAAGCAAAGCGTTGGTCCTCGAATTCACCAAACAGGTGCTGCAAGAAGGCCAGCACGACAAGGCCGAACACTTCGTCGCCGACAATATCGTTCAACACGCAGCGCCAATCGGCGTGGGCCTGGACGGGCTAAAGGCGTGGTTGGCATCAGACGCCGCCGGAACCTACGAGATGCTGTTCCAACTGATCGGCCAAGGCGATTTTGCTGTGACCTACGGCAAGCGCCACGCAGGCGGCAAAGACATTGCTGTTTTCGACCTGTACCGCGTCGCGGGCGGCAAGATCGTGGAACACTGGATGAACCAAGAAGAAATAGGCCCGCGCGAGACGTGGGGCAATTCCGGAAAATTCTAAACGAAAGGCAATCGCAGATGACCTTGGTGTCAAAAGTTACGCAAGTCGCGCGCAAAATGGCTGGCCGCTCTGGCCCAAGGTTGCTGAGCGTCAAAGACGCATGGCGCCTGACGCCAAACATGATCCGCGTGGTCTTTGCCGGACCGGAGCTCGCAGGCTTTCCCGAAGGCCGCGAAGGCGGCAATTGCAAGCTGATGATACCCGACATCAATGAGGCGAAAGAAAGCTTTGCAGCGCGTCTTCAAAACGGTCCAACTCCGGTCAGACGGACTTATACGGTGCGCCAGTTCGTTGCCGAAACGCAGGAGCTGACCATCGATTTCGTTGCGCACGGCGATGAAGGCCCGGCCTCTCGCTGGGCAACCCAAGCAAAGCCCGGTGACTTCTTGGGGTTTGCCGGACCAAGCGCACCCAAGGTGACGCAGTTCATTGCCGACTGGTACTTGGTCGCCGCCGATCCCTCTGCCATTCCCGTAGCTGCGGTCGCGCTAGAGGCCATGCCACGTGACGCAAAAGGGGTCGCGATTTTCGAGGTCACGTCGCCCGGAGATCGGCAAGACATCAAAATCCCGGCCGGCATTGACGTGCACTGGCTGATCCAGCCCGATCCGCATCAGCCATCAACAGCGCAGGAAGACCTCATTCGATCTTTGGACTGGCCGCAAGGACGCGTTCAGACCTGTATCGCAGGTGAATCTGGTGTGATCCGGTCTTTGCGAGGCTTTCTGGCCAACGAAAAACACATACCTCGAGAAGACACATACATCTCAGGTTACTGGAAGATCGGCCTCGTGGAAGACGACCATCAAAAAGCCAAGCGCGACGGAAATGCCTGACTGCAGCGTACTATGTTTGCACGCAAAATTTCCGAAGAATTGAAAGGCCCGTCTCTTGTCTCGTTTATCCCCCTATTGGCTCTGGCTCTTGTTGTCCGTTCCCGCTTTGGGAATGTTCGCGGCGCTGTCTGGCTCAACTGATCCGCGCATCTTCCATGAATTGTTGCACCCGACAGGTGAGTTTGCAGCGCGCTTCATGATCATTGCCATGCTGGCATCACCGCTGGTCTTGCTCTTGCGCGGATGGCGCGGACCACAATGGCTCAAAAGGAACCGGCGTTACTTCGGTGTTGCCGCTTTTGCCTATGCACTGCTGCACACAGTCTTTTACGTCATTGATGAAGGCACCGCCGCGCGCGTCATTGCCGATTTTCCAAAGTTCTACATTTGGACTGGTTGGATCGCGTTTGTTGTCTTTATCCCGCTTGCGGTGACCTCTATGGATTACTTTGTACGCCGCATGGGTCCGGCGTGGAAAACGCTTCAACGGACAACCTATGTCGCTGCTGTGTTTACTTTACTTCATTGGGCTGCATTGCATGACTGGGCGGGCATAGGCCCCGCATTTGTTCATTTCGGGCCACTGGCAGTACTTGAGGCCTATCGCCTTTGGTATTGGACACTTCGCCCGCGCACCAAGGCTTCGGTCTGACGCCAATTGATGACCACACCTGAGAGGACAGTCACATGACATCAAAAACCGTTCCAATCATTGCCGCCAAATCGCCCGCCATGGCCGATTTGGAGGCGGGCAAAAGCTATTTCTGGTGCGCCTGTGGCAAATCCAAAAGCCAACCTTTTTGCGACGGTTCCCATGCGGGAACCGACGTGACGCCGGTCAAGTTCACAGCGGATAAATCGGGGAAAGCAGCGCTGTGCCAATGCAAGGCCACATCGAACGGCCCATATTGCGATGGCACCCACACACAACTGGGCGACTTATCTGTTGGCGATCTTTCCCCGACACCAAAGTCGGACGTCCCGACAGCGACACCCACACCAGAAGAACCAACTGTCGCACGGATCCACGCCCTTGCCCGCGACGGGTTGTCAAAACTGGGCCACCACGGCGAAATGGGATCAATGGGTGTGCCGCGCAAAGACCTGCCGCATTGGGATGACATCCAGATTTTGCCTGCGCAGATGGCCCGCAAGCCCTTGCTCGACGATGTGGACGTATCAACATCAGTTGTGATCGGGCCACGTGCCGACAAACCGTTGCAGTTGGATATCCCGCTGTTTGTGTCAGACATGAGCTTTGGCGCGCTGTCCGAGGAAGCCAAAACGGCACTGGCGCGCGGTGCGCAGATGGCGGGCACTGGCATCTGTTCCGGCGAAGGTGGCATGCTGGCCGAAGAGCAGGCTGAAAATTCACGCTACTTCTACGAATTGGCGTCGGCCCGCTTTGGCTGGAAGCCCGAATTGGTTGAACGCGTGCAGGCGTTCCATTTCAAAGGGGGCCAAGGTGCCAAAACCGGAACGGGCGGGCACCTTCCGGGCGATAAGGTCGAAGGCAAGATCGCTAAGGTGCGTGGCCTGAACCCTGGAGAAGATGCAATTTCCCCTGCAACCTTCCCCGATCTGCACACAACAGGCGACTTCCGCAAACTCGCAGACGAAGTCCGCGAACGCTCCGGCGGTATCCCGATCGGGTTCAAGCTGTCTGCCAACCATATCGAAGACGACATAGACTTCGCGCTTGAGGCAAGTGCCGACTACATCATCCTTGATGGGCGCGGCGGCGGAACCGGGGCTGCCCCCCTGATCTTTCGCGACAACATTTCCATTCCAACGATCCCGGCATTGGCCCGCGCCCGCGCCCATCTGGATCGAAAGACAGGCCGTGAGGTGACATTGGTGATTACCGGCGGCCTTCGCGTTGCTGAGGATTTTGTAAAGGCAATGGCGCTTGGCGCTGATGCAGTCGCTGTCTCCAACTCCGCCATGCAAGCGGTTGGTTGTATCGCGGCCCGCATGTGCAATTCCAACAACTGCCCTGTTGGCGTAGCAACGCAGAAGCCGGAACTGCGCAAGCGTCTTGACGTGCAAACCGGCGCAGAAAAACTCAACCGCTACTTTGGCGCCTCGGTTGAACTGATGCAGGTTTTGGCGCGGGCATGCGGCCACGCGAGCCTGTCGGACTTCAAACCGAACGACCTTACGGCATGGAAGCGAGACATGGCTGATCTAAGCGGTATTCGTTTTGCCGGTGTCGATCGGTCGACATGGTAAGCCTCAGTTGGGTGAAGTAGCCCGTACATCCCATTATTGTGCGTTCATTCTTTGTGCTGCGCGGCCTGCGGCTTCTCCGGTGGCAAAGGCGGTGCCCATCACACGGATGGAGCCATAGGCCATGTCATCGGCCCCGATCAGCCTTCCGGCGTAGAAAACATTATCGAGGCCCTTGGCGCGCAGGCAATCCAACGGGATATCGGCAAAGCCATCGCGACCGACCGAATGATACACCGGTTTACCGGGGACTGAATGGTCCTCAATCGGCCAGGCCGCTTTGGCGACGCCATCGCTGCGCTGGCGGCCAGATCGCAGGTCTTCGGCTGTCAATTCATAGCGCGCAGGAGGATGGCGGCTTTCGCGGATACCGATTTGCGGGCCGGTCGAGGCCAGATAGGCTTGTTCAAACCCTGGCACATGCGCGCGAAGCACCTCGACATAATCATGGGCCGCCCCGCGCGCTGCCTGCTCGGCATGGGTGAAGCTC
>CALAIJ010000006.1 GCA_937923365.1 uncultured Sulfitobacter sp. | reverse complement strand
GGGCCGGTGTAGAACGCGGCGATCACCTCCACATCGCGCTTAACGGTCACGGCGACCGCCGCCACGCCTGTCAGGCCGTCCACGCCCGCCAGGGCGCTTTCCACCTCCAGCGGTGAGACGCGAAAGCCGCCTGCGTTCATCATGTCATCGTTGCGGCCCAGATAGGTGATCTGGCCATCAGGCGCTTTGATGCCTTGATCGCCAGTCAGGAACCACGCGCCCTGATATTTCGCAGCCGTTTCCTGTGGCGCATCAAGATAGCCCAGCATCAATCCTTGATCGCTTTTGTGAATGGCAATTGTGCCTGCCGTGCCATCGGGCAACGGGCCTTCATCGCCCACAATTGCCACGCGGCGGCCCTCTTGCGCGTAGCCCACCGCATCGCCCCTCACGGCGCGGCCCGGCGCGCCTGAGATAAATGTGGAACATTCGGACATGCCAAAGGCTTCGTATACCGTGCATCCGCTGGCCCTTTGCCAGTCATCGCGAACTGCTGCCGACATCTTCTCTCCAGCGCTCAAGCCATGGCGCAACGTGGGCACAGCCACCTCGGAGTGCGTGGCAAGCAGTTGCCGGTACACTCCCGGCGCCGCCGCAAAGATGGTGGCCTTGTGGTGTGCCATCAACGCAGGCAAATCGCGCGGGGGCGTGCCCGCGACAGGGATCAATGCGGTTGCGCCCATTGTCCAAGGGTCCATCAACCCCGTGCCCAGCGTATAGGTCCAGTTGAACGCGCCAGCGTGCAGCATTCGGTCCTCGGGGCCCAGCCCGTACCAGCCGTCAAACATCATCCGGCGCGCAAGGATCGCGCGGTGGGCGTGCATCACCGCGTGCGGCGTGCCTGACGTGCCGGACGTGAAGACGATATACCCGCGCCGCTCCGCATCGCCCAGGTCCCAAGGCGCGGGGGGCAGATCGCGCATGGCCTGCAACGCCTCAAGGGGGATGGTGCAGGCGACATCAGGGCAAGGGACACCCGGATCGTGCAGCACTGCGGCAGGCGACAGGCGCGCGACGATCCCCGCCACTTCGTCCAGTGTCAGGGCGGAGGATGTGGGCACGGGCACCAATCCGGCCGCCAGCGCGCCCAGATAGCCTATGGGAAAGTCGGGCGTATTGCCCAGCCGCATCAGCACGACATCGCCCGCCTTCAGGCCCGCACGCTGCAACCCGGTTGCGGTGCCGCGCACAGCGGCAATCAGCGCGCCGTAGGTCCAGTCTGTCTGCGCCGTTTGCCCGACGACGGACATGGCGATCTTGTCAGGGCAGGCAGCCCCCTTGGCCAACACATAGGCGGCCAGATTGAACGCGGACAGATCAACAGCTGCAGACATGGCAAGCGCGCTACCCCAGCACGGCGCGCGTTGCAAGCGCTGGGGCGGGCGGCTATAGCGTCCTCATGTCGAAAACAAGCGCCCCGTCACTGATCAGCATCGCCCGTGAAAACGGCGCGGAGGAAACCGCCCCTGCGGTTGATCTGGGCGCGCGTGTCCGCGATCTGCGCAAAGGGCAAGGCTGGACGCTGGAACAGGCGGCCAAACGTGCGGGGCTTGCCCGCTCCACCCTGTCCAAGATCGAAAACGGCCAGATGTCGCCCACCTATGACGCGCTGAAAAAGCTGGCGACAGGGCTGGAAATCTCGGTCCCCCAATTGTTCACGCCACCCGCGAATGACCGGATCAATGGCCGCATGGCCGTGACCCGCGCCACCCAAGGCACGGCGAAAGCGACCACAACCTATGAACACGAACTGCTGGGCGACGCGCTCAGCCGCAAACAGATGCTGCCTTACCGCGCCCGAATCCGTGCGCGCGATATGGCCGAGTTCGACGGCTGGATCCGCCATGACGGCGAGGAATTCCTCTATGTCCTGACGGGGGCCATCATGCTCTATACGGAATTCTACGAACCCGTCGAGATGCGCCGCGGCGACAGCGCCTATTACGATGCGACCATGGGCCATAACGTGATCTCGACTTCGGCGGAGGATGCGACAATCCTGTGGGTCACCAGCCTGACCTGATCCCTTTTTCTGGCCATAACTCTTCCCGGAGAGTGTGAGAGGCAGAGCCTCTCATATGGCCGCCTTGGCGGCCATCCCGTCAATCCGGCCCGAACAACCCGCGCAGAACAAAATGGGCAATCGCAACAGCCACAATCTGCGCAAGGATGAACCCGGGCACATGGCCCGGATTGATGCCTGCGAACGTGTCGGAAAACCCGCGTGCCAACGTCACGGCAGGGTTTGCAAAACTGGTGGAGGACGTGAACCAATAGGCCCCTGTGATATAAAGCGCGACCAAGGTGGGCACCGCTTCGGGGCGCGCCCGCAAGCCCCCAAAAATCACCATCAGCAGGCCAAATGTCGCGACCCCTTCGGAAAACCACTGGGCAGAGCCTGTCCTGTGCATTGTGCCGGACAGTTGCAGCACGGGCAGGTCGAACATGATATGCGCGGCCCAGACCCCCAATACGGCACCGACCACCTGGGCGATCAGATATCCGGGCACATCTTCCCATCGCAATTGGCCCCGCATGGCAAAGGCAAGGCTGACCGCAGGGTTGAAATGCGCACCAGAAATGGGGCCAAGTGTCGTGATGATCACATATAGCATGCAGCCCGTGGCGATGGCATTGGCCAGCAAGGCGATGGCGATGTTCCCGTCGGCAAGGCTTTCGCCCATGATCCCCGACCCGATGACTGAGATCAGCAAGAGGGCCGTGCCCAAGCCTTCTGCGGCAATACGGCGGATCATGCGATCGCTCCACAGCGCGCAAGCAGCGCTTTGAGGGCCACTGTGTCATGGGCCTGCGGTGTTGCCTCTATAAAGGCTTCGGCGCGGCGGCGCAGGATGGCGTATGCTTCCTCGAACGCGGCGGGTGCCTCAGCGGCAGAGGCGGCTGCAGGATCGTCCACACCCCAATGGGCGGTCACAGGCGCGCCGGGCCAAAGCGGGCAGGCTTCTTCCGCGGCAGACCCGCAAACCGTGATAACCGCGTCCATCTGCGCGGCATCCGGCGTGCCAAATTCATCCCAGCTTTTGGAGCGATATCCTGTCACCTGATGCCCTTTCGATGCCAGCAGCGCCAAGGACTGCGGGTGTACCTTGCCGGCAGGCTGGCTGCCTGCGGAATAGGCATGGATCCCACCTTGACCCAAATCGTTCAAGAGAGCTTCGAGCAGAATGGAGCGGGCAGAATTGCCCGTGCAGAGGACCAAAATATTCATGCGTCAGAGTTACCAACAGTTGATTGCATTTTCATGACAGTTATTCCTGCCACCACCAGACATGCGGCATATATTGTGAGCCGTCCCCGTAAATGGGCAGGGTGTCGGGGTATTTCATCCGCGCATCGTGGGCGATCAGTCCTTCGTTGAATTGCCAGAAAGGGATGACAAACCGTCCTGCGGTCAACACACGGTCCAGCGCACGGGTTGCGGCCGTGAAATCCTCCGCATCGCGCGCGCTGAGCATTGTATCGATCAGCTGGTCGATGGCGGGGGATTGCACCCCCATCAGGTTGCGCGACCCTTCCTGCGTGGCGGCCTCGGACCCCCAATAATAGCGCTGCTCATTCCCGGGGCTCAGCGACAGCGCGCGCCGGAAGGTCGTCATGTCAAAATCAAAGCTGTTGATGCGCCCGATATATTGAGCGTTATCAACAACCTCTACATTGACCTTAATCCCAAGTCGTTCCAGCGACTTTACGTAGAGCTCGCCAATAGCCTGTGTTTCGCGACTGCCCTTTTCCAGCAGCAAAGAGAAGGTGAGCGGGGCCCCGTCAGACCCGCGCATGGTGCCGTCTGCGGCTGAATATCCTGCGGCCTCAAGCTGGGCCATGGCCGCGCGGATGCCTTTGCGGTTGCGCGCAGACCCGTTGCCTTGAGGCAGGGTGTAGCCTTCGATGGTGCCCGGCAACAGGTCGGCTTTGAACGGGTCCAGATAGGCGGCAACCTTGCCATTGGCTGGCCCCGGGCGCATGCCCAGCGACGAATTTGAGAAAAACGACGAGATGCGCGGCAAGGCACCGCCCGTCAGCGCCTCGTTGATGTATTCGAAGTTGAACGCCGCAATCATCGCATCGCGCACGCGCCAGTCATCAAAGGGGGCTTTGCGGGTGTTCATGACAAATCCGGTCATGCCCGAGGGTTTTTGATGCGGAAAGCTGGATTTGACCACATCGCCGCGTTCGATGGCAGGAAAGGCGTATTGCGTGGCCCAGGTTTCCGCGTTGAATTCGCGCACGGCAGAGATTTCGCCCGCTTTGAACGCCTCGAACAACACGGTGGCATCGCCATAGAAATCGATCGTGATCTCGTCAAAGTTATGCTGGCCTGCGTTGAAGGGCACCTCCGCGCCCCAATAGTCGGGATTGCGCATCAGCGTAACCTTACGGCCCGCCTGATAGTCCTTGACCACATAGGGGCCTGCGCCCAAGGGGATATCGGCCAAGGGCGCATTGGCGAAATCGACGCCCTCCCACTGCGCACGGCTCAGGATCGGGCGCATCCCCACCAGTAGTGCCAGTTCACGGTTGTCGGTGTTAAAAGTGAAACGGACAGAGCGTTCCCCGGTCTGCTCGATGCTTTCAATCTGCTTCCAAAGCCCGTGATAGCGCGGATGCCCTTGGGTGCCGAGCAATTCGTAGGAAAAAATCACATCCTCGACCGTCAGCGGCGTCCCGTCAGAGAATCGGGTGCCGTCGCGCAGGGTGAATTCGACCCATGATCGGTCCTCGGGGGTCTCAATCGATTCGGCCAGCAACCCGTATAGCGCGAAAGGCTCATCCCAGGAGCGCCCCATAAGGGTGTCGTGGGTAAAGAACCGAAGCTGCCACGGAACGGAGCCTTTGCGCACGTAAGGGTTAAGGCTGTCAAAGCCGCCGGTGTTGCCCAGCACGATCTGACCACCTTTGGGCGCATCCGCGTTCACATAAGGGAGCGACACAAAATCCGGTGGCAGGGCAGGGTCCCCGTACATAGATATCCCGTGGGTTGGTTCAGCACCTGCTGACACACCCCAGAGAATCAGTGAAGAAATGGCCGCAACGCCCCGTGCCATTTGGAAAAAATGAATCGCCATTTTCGCAACAATCCCGCTCTGCCCTTGTTTTATTGGCCCAAGTGTTAACGCAGGGAATTGGGCAGCACAAACTTTTAGCTTGGCGAAACGCTGCCTATCTTCTATAAAGTACTCACTGCTCGATAGGTTTCTTGCCTGTATGAAACCTGCCTCAATAACTTAACCCCAGCTTCGTGCTGGGGTTTTTTTTGGC
>CALAIJ010000005.1 GCA_937923365.1 uncultured Sulfitobacter sp. | reverse complement strand
ATGGCCTTTCTGGCCCGTATGTTTGGCAAGGGGCGGCGGCTGCGCACCGATACGCTGCGGGCTTTCGTCGTGCTGCATGTTCTGGGGGGGCTAAAGGGGTACCGTCTGAAGACGCGCCGTCATGCGGTTGAAACCGCGCATCTGAACGCGTGGCTGGACGCCTGTCTGGGGGCAGTACCAAAGGACTACGATCTGGCTGTCGAGCTGGTGCGCAACCGTCGTCTGATCAAAGGGTATTCAGACACCCACGCGCGTGGCTTGGGCAAGTTTGATCGCGTCATGGAGGCGGCGGGGCTGCTGGCGGGCCGAGAGGACGCTGCCGAGTGGATGGGCCGCTTGCGCGAAGCCGCGCTGCAAGACCCCGAAGGCAACGCGCTGGACGGCGCGATCGAGACGGTGCGCAGTTTCGTGTGAAACCTATAAGCCGAATTATGTTAAGACTGGATGCAAGCCGCGCGACCGCACAGGGCCGTATTGTTCAGGGAGCGCCGTCATTTTGGCCGCCGGTACCGATCATGATACATCATATATGATATATCATGACGGGGCGTGTTGATCCGAGACTACGCTGAGCCCAGCACGGCCGTTGCCTCGATCTCGACCAAGGCTTCGTCTTCGACAAGTGCAGACACAACAACCATCGTCATCGCCGGGAAGTGGCGGCCCAGAACGCGGCGATACACTTCGCCCACCTCACGTTGCCGCGCCAGATATTCCTTCTTGTCCGTGACGTACCACGTCAATCGGGTGATGTCGCCAACCGTGCCGCCTGCCGCAGTGACGACGTCGGCGATGTTGCGCAAGGCTTGCTCCATCTGGCCGATGAAGTCGTGGGTTTCGAATTTCTGCTCTGCGGTCCAGCCGATCTGGCCGCCCACGAACAAGAGCCCGTCAGGGGTCAGCACGCCATTGGCATAGCCGCGGGCCTTGGCCCAGCCTTCGGGTTGGATGACGGTGTTGGTCATGTCGTGGCTCCTTCAGCATCGAGGACGGTGCGGATCTTGTCGGGCCAGGGTGTGGCTGTGCCCCGCCCTGCAATGAATACCAGCGTCGCGCGCGCATTGAAACGGGGCTGCGTATCGCACAAAGCGTCAAACCGCAGATCAAGGCTGCTGCGCCCGACGCGCGCAACGTTCAGCGCGATATCCAGCACCTCGCCCAGATAACTGGGGGCGGTGAACCTGGCGTCGATCTGGACGGTGGGCACGCCATTGCCCTGCATCACATCAGCGAAGGGGTAGTGCAGCACTTGGTCAAAGAATGCCTCGACCGTGTCATTGATCATCTCGAAATAGCGCGGATAGAACACGATTCCCGCCGGATCGCATTGCCGGAACTTGATCTTCTGGTGGTAGAAAAAAGCCACAGGCGGCCCCTTTTATCCGGCAGGGTCTGAGGGATGAGCATAATGAGCAGGCAATATATTTCAAGCCTAAAATGTTTTTGGGTGAAGAGGTCAAGTATCTTTAAACGGTAATTTACCTTTTAAAACATCTACCCAATTCGTAATTATGTAATATACTGCCGCAAAGCCAACAGGACCCACTCCATGCGCAAACGGCAAAATTACGATGGTGTTGTGCTGGTCGCCCCCTATACGGCGCCGTACCAGCGTTATGCCACCCAGACCGCCCATTGGTGGATGGCGCGGGCGCTGCGGGGAACCCTGAAACGGGCGGGGCTGACGAAGGCGGACATCGACGGCTTCTGTGCCAGCAGCTTTAGCCTGATGCCTGACACGGCCGTGGGGCTGACCCAGCATCTTGGCCTGTCGCTGCGTTGGCTGGACCACATCCCCATGGGTGGTGCCAGCGGGGTTGTCGCCCTGCGCCGCGCCGCGCGTGCCATTCAGGCGGGGGACGCGGAGATTGTCGCCTGCGTCGCGGCGGACACCAATCACATCGACAGTTTCCGGCGGCTCTTGGGGGGGTTCTCCCGGTTCGCGTCTGACGCGGCGTTCCCCTATGGCGGTGGTGGACCGAACATGAGCTTTGCGCTGCTGACCGATCACTACATGAAGACAACGGGGGCAACCCGCGCCGATTTCGGCCGCCTGTGCGTCGCACAGCGCGACAATGCTTTGCGCAATCCGCATGCGCTGATGAAAAAGCCCCTGACGCTTGAGGCTTATCTTGCGGCGCGGATGATCAGTGACCCCATCGCCCTGTTCGATTGCGTGATGCCCTGCGCAGGCGGCGAGGCGTTCTTGATGATGACCGAGGATGCGGCCCTCACCCGTGGCCTGCCTTTCGTGCGTATTGGCGGGCTGATCGAGCACCACAATGCCCATGCAGAGGACGCGATCCAGTCGCGCGGTGGCTGGACGCATGAGATCGACGATCTTTACGCCATGGCCGATTGCGGCCCCGATGACATCGACCTGTTGCAGACCTATGACGACTATCCCGTCATCTGCATGATGCAGATCGAAGACCTTGGATTTTGCGCCAAGGGGGATGCGCCCGCCTTTGTGCAGGCCAATGACCTGACGACCAAAGGGGACTTTCCGCACAACACTTCCGGCGGGCAGCTTTCTGCCGGACAAGCGGGTGCGGCGGGGGGCTATCTGGGTCTGACCGAAGCGATCCGCCAGCTGACCGACACCGCCGGTGCCACGCAGGTTGCAGGCGCGCAGCGGGCCATGGTTTCGGGTTTCGGGATGATCAACTACGACCGTGGCCTGTGCACAGGTGCCGCCATTCTGACACGAGGTGAGACATGACTTTGCCCTCCGACCCGCCGCCAAAGAAGGATCCGCAAAAGCGGTCGCCCTTGCCCACGCAACCGCCCGCAGCGCGCAGCCGGGCGGCTGTGGCGCTGGGGGTGGCTGCCGCCGAAGGGCGCTTTGCCTTGCAGGTCTGTCCCGAATGCGAAGCGGTGCAATACCCGCCGCGCGATGCCTGCCATCAGTGTCTCAACACCCATCTAATGTGGCAGGATGTGGACCCCGCGGGACAGCTTCTGGCGGAAACGACCGTCAACATTTCGGCGCTGGTTTACTTCCGCGAGCGGGGCGATTGGCGCGTCGGTACGGTGCAGCTTGATGCGGGGCCTTCGGTTGTGTGCCACCTGCATCAGGACTGCGAACAAGGCGCGCGCGTGCGCCTGATCCTGCGGCTGGACCGCGCGGGTCAAGGGGTGATGGTCGCTCTGCCCGAAGGCTCTGACGCCATGTTAGAGACTGATCCGCAGCTGATCGCGCTTACCAGCAGCCCGCACCACAGACGCGTGTTGATCACCGA
>CALAIJ010000004.1 GCA_937923365.1 uncultured Sulfitobacter sp. | reverse complement strand
GCAAAGATTTGTTTACTTTTAGGACATAGCAAAAGAGGCCCAACAAAAGGACCTAACGATGCAAGACACGGTGAGTACCGGAGCTTTGTCCCAGCTTCTTGACCAGTTTTCTGTTCCCATGTTCGCCGTTGAACGCAGTGGACCCTTTGCAACCTTTCGATTCGTTTCGATGAACAAATCAATGGCAGCCGCCGCAGGCAGAACTGCTGTTTCCTCCATTGGCAGATCCATGTTTGATCTGCTGGATGTGGCAGAGGCCGAAGTCGCCAACAACAGGTTGCTGGAATGCGCCCTGACCCGTAACGTCCTGCGCTACCGCGAGCGGTTTACCACATCAGGAACAAAATCGATTTGGGACACAACCTTGCAGTTTGTCCCGCTTTCCGGCGCAGGAGAGCGTGTTCTGGGCACCAGCATCCTGCTAAGCTCGGAAGACACCGCAACACCCGAAGTCACCACGCTCGAAGACATCAATTACATCTCGACGATGGCGGATTTTCAGCTGCAAAATCTGGTCAGCCTGTTTGAAACCTACCGCAGTCAGGAATTGTTCCGCCCCGAAGCAGCCCCGCGTATCGCTAAACTGGGTGGCATGTGCCGCAGCATCCAGCGGGCCGTCATCGACATCAAAAAGATCGCGGATCGCGCCCAGCGCATGCAGCAACCTCCGGCAGCGGCAGCTGAAACCTCGGTTGTTCGCGCCACAGAAGGCACAATGCGGTGTAGCGATACAGTGCGCGCGCTTGTGGAATACTCGCAACAGGGCCAGTCGTAGTTTGGATTTTGTCATGTTACGAATTTCTCGTGGATGATGGCCTCACGTAACATTTAACTTGCCGAAGCACGCGTTTTGCGCTATGTCTTTCGAAAGCCGGAGGACATCATGCACGCATTTATCTGTGACGCACAGCGCACACCCATTGGCCGCTTTGGTGGCGCGCTTGCATCCGTGCGCGCGGATGATCTGGCGGCGGCACCCATTGCCGCCCTGATGGCGCGCAACAAGGGCGTGGACTGGTCGCGGGTCGATGACGTGATCATGGGCTGCGCCAATCAGGCGGGTGAAGACAACCGTAACGTGGCCCGCATGGCTGCATTACTGGCGGGCCTGCCCGTTGATGTGCCAGGCGCGACGATCAACCGTTTGTGCGCGTCCGGCATGGACGCCGTGGGGGCCGCTGCCCGGGCCATCCGCGCAGGCGACATGGATCTGGCGATTGCAGGCGGGGTCGAAAGCATGACCCGCGCGCCTTTCGTGATGCCCAAGGCAGAGACCGCGTTTTCGCGCAACAATGCCGTCTATGACACAACCATTGGCTGGCGTTTTGTGAACCCGAAAATGCAGGCTCAATACGGCACTGATTCAATGCCACAGACAGCCGACAACGTGGCCGAGGATTATGACGTTTCGCGTGCCGATCAGGACGCCTTTGCGCACCGGTCGCAGCAACGCTGGGCAGCAGCTGATGCGGCTGGCGTATTCGCGGATGAAATCGCACCCGTCTCCATCCCCCAGCGCAAGGGTGATCCGGTGATCGTGGACCGCGACGAACACCCGCGCCCAGATACGCCATTGGAAAAACTGGGCACCTTGCGCGGCATCAACGGCCCGGAGACGACCGTGACGGCGGGCAATGCCTCTGGTGTGAATGATGGCGCGGCGGCCCTACTAATCGCCTCTGAAGAGGCCTCTTCGCAGTACAGTTTGACGCCCATTGCCCGTGTGGTCGCCATGTCCGCCGCTGGCGTTGAACCCCGCGTGATGGGCATCGGCCCGATCCCTGCGTGTCAAAAGGTCTTGGCCCGCGCGGGCCTGACGATCGACCAAATGGACGTGATCGAACTGAACGAGGCTTTCGCCTCCCAAGGGCTTGCCACGTTGCGCGCTTTAGGCGTGGCGGACGACGCCCCCCATGTGAACGCCAATGGGGGTGCCATCGCCATTGGCCACCCCTTGGGCATGTCCGGCGCGCGCCTTGTAATGACCGCAGCCCTCCAGTTGAAACGCACCCAAGGCCGCTATGCCCTCTGCACCATGTGTGTGGGTGTGGGCCAAGGGGTTGCTCTTATCCTCGAAAGGACCTGAAGCATGTACGCACAGATGATCAAATCCACTGGCGAAGGCGTCAAATCCCTTGACGAGATGGAGCCGCAAGAGCGTGCCTTTCAGGAACGCATCAACGCCGGTGGCAAGATCGAGCCAAAGGACTGGATGCCGGAAGGCTACCGCAAGAACCTGATCCGACAGATCGGCCAGCACGCGCACAGCGAAATCGTAGGCCAGCTGCCCGAAGGCAACTGGATCACCCGTGCCCCGACGCTGGAGCGTAAAGCGATCCTGCTGGCCAAGGTGCAGGACGAGGCGGGCCATGGGCTCTACCTTTATTGCGCTGCCGAAACGCTGGGCGTGACCCGCGACCAGATGACCCGTGACCTGCTGTCGGGCAAGATGAAGTATTCCTCGATCTTCAATTACCCGACCCTGACATGGGCCGACATGGGTGCCGTTGGCTGGCTGGTCGATGGCGCTGCAATCATGAACCAGGTGCCGCTGCAACGCACCTCTTACGGGCCCTATGCCCGTGCGATGGTGCGCATCTGCAAAGAGGAATCATTCCACCAGCGTCAGGGTTTCGACATCATGATGAAGATGGCAAACGGCACGGAGGCCCAGCGCAAGATGGCGCAGGATGCCTTGAACCGTTTCTGGGGGCCGTCGCTGATGATGTTCGGACCGTCGGACGCTGAATCTGTACACTCCGCCCAGTCCATGGCCTGGAAGATCAAGATGAACTCCAACGATGAATTACGTCAGAAGTTCGTGGACCAGACCGCCCCGCAAGCGGAATACCTTGGCCTGACGATCCCGGACGAGACCTGCAAGTTCAACGAAGAAACCGGCCACTACGATTTTGCACAACCCGACTGGGACGAATTCTTTGACGTGCTGCGTGGCAATGGCCCGTGCAATACCGACCGGCTTGAGGCGCGCAACAAGGCGTGGGACGACGGCGCATGGGTACGCGAAGGGCTGATGGCCCACGCCGCCAAAAAGCGCGCAGCAAAACTGGCAGCGGAGTAAGCACCATGAGCACTCAAAACGAATGGCCCCTGTGGGAAATTTTCATCCGCGGGCAGCACGGGCTGAGCCACCGTCATGTCGGCAGCCTGCACGCGGCTGACGCCGAAATGGCAATCAAGAACGCCCGCGACGTCTATACCCGCCGCAATGAAGGCGTGAGCATCTGGGTGGTCGAAGCCGCACAAATCGCGGCCTCTTCGCCCGAGGAAAAAGGATCGCTTTACGAGCCGTCCAACGACAAGGTCTACCGTCACCCCACGTTCTTTGACATCCCCGACGAAGTGGGGGCGATGTGAGCACCGATCTGTTCGAATGGCTTTGCCGCATGGGGGATAACTCCCTTGTGCTGGGGCACCGCGTCTCTGAATGGTGCGGCGTGGCGCCAGTGCTGGAAGAAGACATCGCATTGGCCAATGTCGCCCTTGATCTGATCGGGCAAACCCAACTTTGGCTGGGTCTGGCAGCCGAGGTTGAGCGCAAGGGCCGCGACGCCGATGCGCTGGCCTTTCACCGCGATGTCTGGGACTTCCGCAATCTGCTTTTGGTCGAACAGCCCAACGGGGATTTTGGCCGCACGATGATGCGACAGTTCCTGTTTGACGGCTGGCATCTGGCGTATCT
>CALAIJ010000003.1 GCA_937923365.1 uncultured Sulfitobacter sp. | reverse complement strand
CAAGACGCGTTCGCGCTCGCTGCGCACAAGGCGGTCGATTTCGCCGGCGGCAGAGGCGATGGCAACCACGCCAACAGGCGCGCCACCTTGCAGGATGGGCGTCGTGACAGTGAACAAAAGCGCACCATCCGAACCTACGTTTTCCTTGATCAACGTGCCTCCGGTCAACGTGGCGTCAAATTGCGCTTTCAGCAGGTCTTCGACGGAAGCGGGGTCCTGCGCTTCGGCACCTCCGCCAAAGGGGGCCGAAAGCTTGGCCCAAAGCCAGCTCAACCCGTCGGTCAGAAGTGTTGCGTCAGAGCCCGCGCCGTCTTCGCCTTCCGTTGCGGAGCCTTCGATCTGGGCCACAAGGGTCTGGTTAAGATCATAGACGAACACCTCGATCCCGCTGCGCAGATCGAGGTTTTCCATTGTCGCCGCAACATCGACCGGATCATTGGCTGCGATGTCGACGGGCGTGCCTTCGGGAATTTGCGCCTCTACCACGTCAGCGATCAGCACCGCCGAAGAGACCAAAGCCCCCCCGCGCTGGATCACCAGGGAATCGCGCGAAGAGTTGAGGTATAGAATGCCCGCAACCAACAGATTAAGGGCGATCAGGTTGAAAGTGATGATCTTGCGTGTCAGTGGCGACGCGCGCAGGGAAAAGATGCCGCGCCGGTCACGGCGCGCACGCATCTCGTCGGGGGAGGACGCGTGCGGGGCAACCCAATCGTCACCCAGCACAACATCGCCGTCCCGCGTCGCAGGGGTAAGATCCCGCACAAAATCCCTTTCGGCAATCGCCACCGGCTCAGATCAGTCTTCGTTGTAACGGTAACCGATACCGTAGAGCGTCTCAATCGCAGAGAACTCATCATCCGCACTGCGCATCTTCTTGCGCAAACGCTTGATGTGGCTGTCGATGGTGCGATCGTCGACATAGACCTGATCGTCGTAGGCGACATCCATCAACTGGTCGCGCGATTTGACGAAACCGGGTCGCTGGGCCAGTGCCTGCAGCAGCAGGAACTCGGTCACTGTAAGGGACACATCCTTGCCTTTCCAGGCAACGGCGTGACGCAGGGGATCCATACGCAGATCGCCACGCTCCATCACTTTGGTTTCTTCGGTATCACCGACTTCGCCTGTGTCTACCGCATCCTGCCTGCGCAGCAACGCGCGGATACGCTCGACCAGCAGACGCTGGCTGAAAGGCTTTTTGACGTAGTCATCGGCCCCCATGCGCAGGCCCAGAACCTCGTCGATCTCATCGTCTTTGGATGTCAGGAAGATCACCGGCATCGCGGTTTTCTGGCGTAGACGCTGCAACAGGTCCATGCCGTCCATGCGGGGCATCTTGATGTCCAGCACCGCCATATCGGGTAGCTTCTTATTAAATGCGTCCAATGCGGCCTGACCGTCATTATACGTCTCGACCTCAAAGCCTTCGGCTTCAAGAGTCATGGAGACAGACGTCAGGATATTCCTGTCGTCATCCACCAATGCAATTTTGTTCATTGCCTGTTTCCTTCACACTGCTCTCAACGGTTTTTTTTTGGTTTTCCAAACATACATCCCCAAAAGTCCCGTCGAATCAATATCTAACTGCGAATCAGCCACCGGCTTGGCCCTATTTCCGCCATAATTTGGTTTAGGATGGCTAAATTGCCGCACTTTCACGTCACAGGAGATGCCTAAGATTTTCGCAGAAGTGGCGTGATGCACCTCTGAACGGCAAAGATTCACATGGTGGCGCTAACTGCGCGGATGCGACCTGTTCAACCGTGAAACCGCCGTGCTAAGAGGCCCGCAATGGCCAAATCCAACGCTGAGCAGGCGCATCTACAGGAGACTTTGCAATGACAACAGGTCGGGTAAACCCGCAGTTCCGTCTTGAGGATCAACAGATCACGGGGCTTGGCAATGTCTATTACAACTTGATGGAACCTGCGCTGGTAGAGACCGCGCTCAAACGTGGTGAGGGCACGCTGGGCAATGGCGGCGCCTTCCTTGTCACAACTGGCAAGTTCACGGGCCGCTCACCCAAAGACAAACATGTCGTCATGACCGATAGCGTCAAAGACACGATCTGGTGGGAAAACAACGCAGAGATGTCCCCAGACGGATTTGACGCCCTCTATACAGATATGATCGCGCACATGCAGGGCGGCGACTATTTCGTGCAGGATCTCGTTGGGGGCGCAGACCCACGGCACGCCATCAACGTCCGCATGGTCACCGAACTGGCGTGGCACGGCTTGTTCATCCGCACCATGCTGCGCCGGCCCGAGCGGGAGGCGCTGGACGAGTTCACCGCCGACTTCACGGTCATCAACTGCCCCAGTTTCAAAGCCGACCCTGCGCGGCATAACTGCCGGTCCGAAACCGTCATCGCCATGAACTTTGACCGCAAGATGATCCTGATCGGCGGCACGGAGTACGCGGGCGAGAACAAGAAATCCGTTTTCTCTCTGCTGAACTACCTGCTGCCCGAGAAAAACATCATGCCGATGCACTGCTCGGCCAACCACGCGACGGGCAACCCCGTGGACACGGCTGTGTTCTTTGGCCTGTCAGGTACCGGCAAGACAACCCTGTCGGCAGACCCGAACCGCACTTTGATCGGGGATGATGAACACGGCTGGTCCGACAACGGCACCTTCAACTTTGAAGGCGGGTGCTATGCCAAGACAATCAACCTTAGCCGCGAGGCGGAGCCGGAGATCTACGACACCACCACGAAATTCGGCACGGTGATCGAAAACATGGTCTTTGATCCAGAGACCAAAGAGTTAGACTTTGACGACGATAGCCTGACCGCCAACATGCGCTGCGCCTATCCACTGCACTATATCTCCAACGCGAGCGCCAAAGCGACGGGCGGCCACCCCAAGAACATTATCATGCTGACCTGCGATGCGTTCGGCACCCTGCCGCCCATCGCGCGGCTGACCCCTGCGCAGGCGATGTACCACTTCCTGTCGGGTTTCACCTCCAAGGTGGCAGGCACCGAGCGTGGCGTGACGGAGCCGGAGCCCACATTCTCCACCTGCTTTGGCGCACCCTTCATGCCGCGCCGTCCTGAAGTCTATGGCAACCTGCTGCGCGAAAAGATCGCCCAGCATGGGGCCACCTGCTGGCTCGTCAACACAGGCTGGACCGGAGGGGCTTACGGCACGGGGTCACGCATGCCGATCAAAGCCACCCGCGCTTTGCTGACGGCTGCCCTGGAAGGCGCCCTGGCGGATGCGGAATACCGAAAAGACCCCAACTTCGGGTTCGATGTCCCCGTAGCTGTGGCCGGCGTGCCGGACATTCTGTTGGACCCGCGCCGCACATGGGACAATCCCGAAAGCTACGATCGCCAGGCGGCCAAGCTTGTGGCCATGTTTGCGGAAAACTTCGCGCAATACATGCCCTTCATCGATGATGATGTGAAAAGCGCCGCGATCGGTTGATCCCCTGCCCACCCTATCTGGGTTGGAGCCGCCTTCGCTTGAGACCGTTTGGCGCGTGTGGACGTCGCCTTGTAAAGATGAATCGCCGAGGGACCCGAGCTTGCTTGGGAGACGGCTATTCCTCTTTCCAAGGGGAGGGCCATGCGCGATGGACGTGCTCAATCGAAGGCGGCACCGATCCCGTCTGGGTTGGTGAGCCCTGAAGCAAACTGCGGGCAGCCAGTTACACGGTACGTTTGCGGATGACGACCAGTAAGGTGGGCCTCCGGCCCACCCCTGCCGTTCAAGCAGCCATTGCTTCGAATTCGCTGGTCGGAAGGTCCAGAATAAACCGGATGTCTTCAGCGCTCATGTAGACCATAACACCTTCCAGCGGATCGCGTTTGCCGCGCACGTACCAGCGCAAGGCCATGGGTTCTGCGTGCATGTATCCAACCCGCAGACAAAAACCCTTGTAGGCGACAGGCCGCGCAATGAAACCCAGCACATAGTCGGCATTGAACTCCCGCACCGCAGCCAGCAGGGCAAAGCGCCCCAGAACACTGGAAATGCCGGTGCCGCGATATTGTTCGGGCGCGCCGCCCAGCCATGTCTCTCCGGAATAGACGACACGGCCGCGGATACGCTTGGCACCCGGACCCGCGCGGTAGCGCGAGCGGACAAAGTCGATGTCGAGTTCCGAAGGCGAGAAGTCATGGAAATTCTGCCGGAAATACTCGGAGGCTGTCTGCTGGCCTGTGGGCAGCACTCTGAGGGCCTGCAAATGCATGATCTCGCCGGACTGGTCGCGGCCCACAATCCACGATGCTTTGCCATTGGCCATATCATGGCGCGTGTGGTCAAACGGATCCCCGACAGGATGGTCGGGCCGTGCTTGCGCGACATAGGCGCGGTATTCATCAAAGTCGGTGCCGGTACTTAGTGATATTCCGTAACGGTCGAGGATATCTGCCCCAGCCGCTTTAAACCTGTCTTCAGCGTTCAGACCTTGAATCGCCATAAGCCCCTCCTGCAGGTTGCATTCAAGGCCAGTGTAACGCGTTATTCGGGCCGCGTCATATGTTGGTTAACAGAGTGTGGCGAATTGCCTACATCAATGCCTCCACGGGCATACGGCGGATCATATCGTCGCTTACCCCTTTGATTTCTAAGTCATAAGTTCGTCGGATAACCGACAGGATCGCAGGGCTTTCATCGGGAAACCGTGCGCCAAGCATCAGTCTTTCGTAACTGATGGGCGATGGAATATCCGATCCGACCCTGGGAATGAGGCTGTGAACATGATCAAGGCGAATCGCCTGACTACGCTCGATTTCGCTATATCCGGCGTTCAGCAACCGCCCGAAATTGTCCCCGCCGGGCATCTCGCCGATGGCGCGACCAATGGTGGATTCGGCCAGCGTGGATCCGAACCACGAGACGAATGAACTTTCCTCGCCCACCTCGGAGAACACCAGATTGCCCTGGATGCGCCGGAAAACAAGGCAGTGTGGCCGCACCGCTTTCAAAGCATCATGGGCCAGCTGCCCTCCGGCTGCGGCCCAAGCACTGATGACAGTGGGCAACAACGGATTTGATGATTTGAACGCCTTTTCCAGCCGGTGTTGTTGCTGGTAGAAAAACCAGCCGTCGGGCTCTTCGTGAGCGAGATACTGAAGCCCGTTTATCTGCTGGGCTTTGCCTGCCAGCCAGCTCGTCGCCGTGGCAAGGATATCCTGCGCTTCGGGCAAAAGCTTTTCGCCCAAAGGGCTTAGCGCATACCGACGATCCCGCACGTCGAACAACGCGCCGCCCTTCAGTGCTTCCAATCCGGAAATGTGCCGCCGCAAAGTCTGCCGCGTGCTGTCCATCTGCTCTACCGCGTGGGTCAGATTAAGCGTCTGTGCGAGGGTGACAAACGACCGCATCATCTCGAAAAGCAAGGCAGGCGGCGCCTGCTCGGACACGCCCACAGGTGGCGCATCCTGATTCTGCTCAACTGGAAGTATATTATCCTTCATGAGCGTAGATGGTACATTAATCACCCATCAATGCAACATTTATCATCCAATGAGTGGACATAATTTTCACTGAAATGAAAATATCTATGCAATTGAAAGAAAAACCGATTCTTAAGATCAATAAGGGATAGTTCAACCGGAGGTTCCTGATTATGTCACATCCCGTCGACGTCCATGTAGGCCGCAAACTCAAGCAGATTCGCACGCTTCGCCGCCTGTCGCAGACAGATGTGGCACGCAAACTGGATCTTTCTTTCCAGCAAATTCAGAAATACGAAATCGGATCGAACCGCGTCGCGGCCAGCCGCCTGTTTGAACTTTCCCAGATATTGGATGTTGCACCTTCCTATTTCTTTGAAGGTCTGCACGACAACACCAATGACGCGCCGCGTCGTGACCCCGGTATGGCAATCGTCAGCGCCCTTGCCGCGATCAAGGATGATGATATCAAAAGCCGCATCGTGACGTTCATCGAAGACGTCTCCGGTGTGACGGTCGCCCGTCAGGGCTGAAACGATCCGGTGACGCCAAAGTTGTCTGGCGTCACCCCCTTTTCTATCCTTCCTCACCGGCCCATCAATCTGCACCATCAATTCGCGCCCGCAATTATCGTACAAAATGACGCAGCCTGACGCATCTTTGTTGTGCTGCACCTGCAAAGACGGTATGCCGCAGCACAGCAGCGAAAAGGATGGACAGATGGCGCACGACGGGCAAAATGTGATGATGGATGGCACTCCCCTTCTGGATGATCTTCTTGGGCTGACTGCTGCTGCAGTTCCGCCTGTTGAAGCGCTGCTTGAGAAAGCAACAACATCTGTGCGCGCCCTTGTCACGGAGGGCGACCGGGTTTCTGCCAGCTTGATCGAAGCCCACCAGACTGCGGCCCATGGCCTTGCGTGGCTCGCCACCTACGCGCAGTCCTTGCGCCAGATGCAGAACTGGGCCGAGCGGCTGCAAGCCGATGGCAAGTTTGGCGAAACAGAGCAACTGCTGCACCAGATCACCTTTGGCGAATACCTTTGGCAGATTTACGGCGGCATCCAGATGAACCAGGGCGAAGTCGTCCGCTTGCAGGACCTTGGCCTGACCCAGGACGACCAGCGCGATTTGATGAATGATGCGGTCATGACCCTGACCCAAAGCGGCAACACCCAAAACGCCAGAGTGCGCTTGGTCGTGTTGATGCAGGAACACTCCGCCAACATCACCGTCGGCACTTCCGGCCTTGATGACGAGCTGGAGATGATCCGCGAACAGTTCCGCCGCTATGCCGTCGATAAGGTGGAGCCTTTCGCCCACGACTGGCACCTCAAGGATGAGCTGATTCCGATGGAAGTCATCAACGAGCTGGCCGAGATGGGCGTCTTTGGCCTGACCATCCCCGAGGAATACGGTGGCTTTGGCCTGTCCAAGGCGTCGATGTGCGTGGTCTCCGAAGAACTCTCGCGCGGGTACATTGGTGTTGGTTCCCTCGGGACACGGTCCGAGATTGCAGCCGAACTGATCATCGCCGGCGGCACCGAAGAGCAAAAGCAAAAGTGGCTGCCCCGTCTGGCCTCCGCTGAAACCCTGCCGACCGCCGTGTTTACCGAACCCAACACAGGCTCCGACCTTGGCTCCTTGCGCACCCGCGCGGTCAAGGACGGCGACGATTACAAGATCACCGGCAACAAGACGTGGATCACCCACGCCGCGCGCACGCAGGTGATGACACTGCTGGCCCGCACCGACCCCGACACGACCAACTACAAAGGTCTGTCCATGTTTTTGGCCGAAAAGACACCCGGCGATGACGCCAATCCTTTCCCCACGACAGGCATGTCCGGCGGCGAGATCGAAGTGCTGGGCTACCGCGGCATGAAAGAATACGAGCTGGCCTTCGACAACTTCCATGTGAAAGGCGAGAACCTGCTGGGCGGCGAAGAAGGCAAAGGCTTCAAGCAGCTTATGGAGACGTTCGAGAGCGCGCGCATCCAGACTGCGGCTCGCGCCATTGGCGTGGCGCAATCCGCGCTCGATATTTCCATGCAATACGCCATCGACCGCAAGCAATTCGGCAAATCACTGATCGAATTCCCCCGTGTCGCCTCCAAACTGGCGATGATGGCGGTGGAGATCATGGTAGCACGCCAACTGACCTACTTCTCCGCCTTTGAAAAGGACGAGGGGCGCCGCTGCGATGTGGAGGCGGGCATGGCCAAACTGCTGGGCGCACGCGTGGCATGGGCCGCAGCCGACAACGGGTTGCAAATCCACGGCGGCAACGGCTTTGCGCTGGAGTACAAAATTTCCCGCGTGCTGTGCGACGCGCGCATCCTCAACATCTTTGAAGGTGCTGCCGAAATTCAGGCACAGGTTATCGCGCGCCGATTGCTGGGCTAAAGCCTTAACGGCCCGCGATCAGGCGGCAGGGCTCAAACCGGTACGCACCCGGTTTGTGCGGCTTCAGGTTGATCTTGCATTCATGCATCGCGCGGCTTTGCGCCTGCATCTTTGTGTCATAGCCCCAGCTTCGCCCCCACGCGCCACTGTTTGAAATGGCCATGGCCTTGTACCCGTTCAACAAACGATAGCTGCGATAGGCCTTTGCGGCGCCGGACGCCATGGGTTCGGGTAGATCTGCCTGATCGTCCTCAGGCAGCATCACGGCGTGAATGGAGCATGGGGTGCCATAGGTTTGCGCACAAACCGACAAGGCCCGGGCGCGTGCGACCTCCTCATTGCCCCGTCCACGGGTAAATCGCGCCTCACCCGTTTCAGTCACCGCAAAGGCGCCAAAATACCGGACCTCCTGGGTGAACACTTCGAATTGCCGCGCCGCATTACTGCCTGCGGGCAATCCGGCTTCAGAGGTTATCAATAACCGTCCCGAAGCGGGTTCGTCGGGCACTGCAGCTTGCATTTGCGGCACGCCAAATTGCCAAAAGGCAATGGCCGCAGCGAAAAGCAGCATTATCCAGTCGAGCGGTTTCATGGCCTTTTCCAGTTCTATCCGATCACAGGTCCGCTCGTGTGTGACAAAGGCAAAGGGCAAAACGAGGGCAAAAACCTGCCGCGCATGTGGTCTTGACGCTCCTGCCTTGCCCTGCGCGGCCTAGACGCGTAAGCGACGGCCATGACTTCGTCCCGTCTCACTCCTGACGACTGGCTGACAGCCGGTTTTGCGGCCCTTCAATCAGACGGCCCTGCCCTTCTCGCGGCGGAACCTCTGGCGCGCCGGATGGGCACTACCAAAGGGTCGTTTTATTGGCACTTTGCCGATGTCCCTGCGTTTCACACCGCCATGGTACACGCGTGGCAGGACCGCGCGACAGCCGCCCTGTCGGATGCCTTGCGCAACGAAGGGTCCGCAGATCAGCGCCTGCGCGGGTTGGGCCGCAGCATCCTGACGGACGATCTAGAAACCGCGATGCGCATCTGGGCCATGACCAACGCCTCTGTCCGCGAAGCCACGGCCCGCGTGGATGCTGACCGCCTGACCTACATCAACCTGCTGCTGCGTGAAATGGGGCTCGCCAACCCCGATTTTGCCCGTGCGCTTCAAGCCGCGCTTGTAGGCCTGCCGCAGATCACATCTGAGGCATCGACCCGCAAAGCCACCTTCGACACGCTGGTCGACACGGTTCTGGCGCTTTAAGGTCGGCCCATGCGGTTCATATTAACCTTTACAGTTCTGGCAGCCCTCTCCGGCTGTCTCAAAGACGAAACCGTGCGGGCTTATGGTGCGGGCGACAAGGTCTGGACCGTGCAGGCCCTGCGCGACAGCCCCTTTGCAGCAAAGGCCACGTTGCGCTTTCCCGAAACAGGCCGGATGACGGGCATGGGTCCGTGCAACAGCTACGCCACAACAATGTCGGTGCCCTACCCGTGGTTCACTGTGGGGCCAATTGCGGCCACCAAGCGCGCCTGCCCTGATCTGGCGGCCGAGGCGGCGTTCTTTGACGCTTTGCGTGCAGCTGAGTTTACCGAAGTCCACGGCAACACCATGCTTATCTCCAACGAAAATGGCGTTCTGCTGACACTCAAATCTGACGGCTGAACAATTCGACAAACCGCGCACGCGCCTCTGGCAGTGGTTTATCGCCCAGATCGCGGGCCAGATGGGTTTCAAGGAAATAACCGGTTGTGCCGAATGCCTGCGCAATCTGGGCATTCTCTGCGACCCCTTCGCCGCGCAGTACCGGAGGCAGCGGCAACAGCCGATCCGCCCATTCCCCTGCCCCCTTGCGGGACACGGCACGGCCCGTCTTGGGTGAGACAAACGCCAAATCCTCTGCGGCACCCGTTACCGCGCAGGTGTCCAGCTCCAGTGCATAGCCCATCTCTTCGAGCAGCTTTAGCTCCCACTGCAAATAGGCAAGCGGCCAGACGTCATGCTGGCCGAGTAAGTCCAGCAAGGCCTGCGTGCGGCTGTAAAGCGGTGCATGCGGCTCCCGCTCTGGCAGGCAGAACGACAGCAAGCCTGTGACCGCATTGAGCCCTGCCAGCGTCAGGCGATCGCCCATCGCGATGGCTGCGCGGGACCGGACAGGTTCGACCGTAAAGCTGCCGATGTGTTCCTCAAGCCGCGCGCGCCAAGCCACGTCCAACTGCGCGCCAGGTTGCAGGATAGGCGCGATTTTGCGAGAGGTGCCGCCCCGCACGACACCTGCATGGCGGCCGCGCTCTGGCGTGAACACCTCTATGATGGCAGAGGTCTCCCCGTGCCGCCGCGCGCTCAGCAATATGCCCTGATCGCGCCATTCCATCAGGCCAGCCCTTCGTCATGCAGCAAATGGCGGCCCTTTGGGTCCTCGACCTCGATGACCCAAAGATCAGGATCAAATCCGCGTTGACGGGTGATGGCCTCATCGACATCGCGCTCAGGCCCGCTGGTCAGTTCGACCCACATGCGATCTCCGCTCGTCAGATCGAAGGATCTTTGAAACACTTGCGCACGCCCATCAAGGGTGGACAGCTTGACCAGAACCGCCCCACCCGTGTCATCGCCGTGAGCGACGACAAAGGCCGGGATGTCATAGATCCGCAGCCGCCCCAAATAGGCGTCCACCCAGAACCTTGTGGTCAGACGGGGCACGCAGGCCCCCTGCTTGGAATTGATTGAAAAGGCCTGCCCGAAGGGTCAACCTGCCGCAAGTGCCCCGCGTTAACGTCGTGCGGCATCACCCGTTGCCGTCCTTGAAATCGAGCCCCATCTCTGAGTACCGCTCGGCTTCGTCCAGCCAACCGGGGCGCACTTTGACCTGCAGGAAAAGGTGCACTTTGCGGCCAAGGAACGCTTCCAATTCCTCGCGCGCGGCTTTGCCAACCTGCTTGATCGTTTCACCCTTGTGGCCCAGCACGATGCCCTTGTGACCGTCGCGCACGACGTAAATCAGCTGGTCGATCTTGCACGATCCGTCTTTGCGTTCTTCCCAGTTTTCGGTCTCGACCGTCATCTGGTAGGGCAATTCCTGATGCAAGCGCAGGGTGAGCTTCTCGCGGGTCATCTCGGCAGCGATCATGCGCATGGGCAGATCGGCAATCTGGTCTTCGGGGTACAGCCATGGACCCTCCGGCAGATCAGCGGCCAGCCATTTGCGCAGGGTATCGACCCCGTGACCGCGTTCGGCGGAAATCATGAACGTCTCGGCAAAGTCAAAGCGTGCGTTGAGGTCTTGTGTCAAACCCAACAAGACCGGCGCCTCGACCTTGTCGATCTTGTTGATGGCCAACGCGACCTTGCGGCCCTTACCGATGTCGCCAAGGCCCTCGAGAATACGCTCGACGCCTTCGGACACGCCGCGGTGCGCCTCGACCAACAGCACAACCACATCCGCGTCCGCAGCCCCGCCCCAAGCGGCAGCAACCATGGCGCGGTCCAGACGGCGACGTGGCTGGAACAGACCTGGCGTGTCCACGAAAACGATCTGCGCGTCGCCCTCCATCGCGACCCCGCGAATGCGCGCACGGGTGGTTTGCACCTTATGTGTAACAATCGACACTTTGGCACCAACCATCCGGTTGAGCAGTGTGGACTTGCCCGCGTTCGGCTCTCCGATGAGGGCAACAAAACCTGCGCTTGTGGTCATCTATGTGGTCTCCAACTGTGCCATAAGCGTGGCGGCGGCGGCCTGTTCGGCAGCGCGCTTTGAAGGGGCGGTCGCACTTGCTTCTGCCCCGTTATCCAACCGTGCGGTTATGGTGAAAACCGGTGCGTGGTCGGGGCCGCTTCGGTCGGTGGTGATGTACTTGGGCGGGTTCAGCTTGCGCGCCTGTGCCCATTCCTGCAACGCGGTCTTGGCGTCGCGGGCGTCTTCTTCGACTGTTGCGACGCGACTGCCCCACAGGCGCAAGACCATCTCCTTGGCGGCATCAAATCCCGCGTCCAGATAAACGGCAGCAATAACCGCTTCGATGCCGTCACCCAGCAGCGCCAGCTTGCGACGTCCGCCTGATATCATTTCTGAGCGGCCCAGTTTCAGGACCTTTCCAAGATCGATCTCGCGGGCGACGTCTGCACAGGTTTCCTTGCGTACCAACGCGTTGAAACGCGGGGCCAGCTGTCCTTCGGTGGCGGTGGGGTCAAGCGCCAGCAGCGCTTCGGCCATGACAAGGCCCAACACGCGGTCACCCAGGAATTCCAGCCGCTGATTGTCGTCGCGGTTGGCCGAGGACATGGAGGCATGCGTCACCGCACGGCTCAGCAACTCGGGCGCGGCGAAAGTATGACCGATGCGGGCCTGAAAGGCTTGCAGATCGCCGCTTAGCTTCACTTAACGCCCTTAAAGAAGCGATCGCTTCGCCACGTCCAGAAGAACAGCATGGAGCGGCCGGCAGAGCTGAACATGATCCGGTCTGCACGGCCAATCAGGTTCTCGTACGGCACAAAGCCCACGCCGCCCGCCTGCTGTGCAAGACGGCTGTCCGCTGAATTGTCACGGTTGTCGCCCATGAAAAAGTAATGCCCTTCCGGCACATTGTAGACGCCCGTACGGTCTGAGGTCTGGTTGCCGATGTTCAGAATGGCATGGCTTGTGCCACCCGGTAGGGTTTCGATCTGGCGCGACTTCTCGCAGACACCGCCCATTCCGACGGGGCCGTTTTCGCAGCGCGGGCGCAGGGCTTGCGGGCCTTGCGGCTCCATTGCCTCGGTGAACATACCGTCGTCTTGCACATCAACCGGCGCACCATTGAGGTGCAGCACGCCTGCTTTCATCTGCACGGTATCACCCGGCATGCCAATCAGGCGTTTGATATAATCACGCCCCGATACAGGGTGGCGAAAAACAACGACATCGCCGCGCTCGGGCTCTCCGGCCCAGAACCGTGTGTTGTCCCCATCGATAAAGCCACAAATATTCTTGGCATCAATGTTGATCCCGAAACGCGGCATGATCAGGCTGGGGCATGAAGCGTAGGAGTAGCCATAGGCCATCTTGTTCACGAACAGGAAATCGCCGATCAGCAGTGTTTGCTTCATCGAGCCTGACGGAATCCAGAACGGCTGGAAAAACAGGGTGCGGAAAATGCCCGCAATCAGCAGCGCATAGACAATCGTCTTGATCGTTTCGACAATCGCGTTGCCTGATTTTTCTTTAGCTGCCACGGGGCGCATCCTTTTCCAAAGGTTTGAAGGTACATGCGCAGGGCTGACGGTACTGTCAAGGTTGGTGGGCGAGATGCCCCGCCAACATGCTCAATGAACACCGGCTTTCGCCTCCGGACGCGGATCGTTGAAGAGGTTGTGGGGCAAAATGATGCGATGCGAGGATTGGCCTATCACGGCTTCCACAAGTGTCTCGGGCAGACAAATGCCGGCACAGGCGCGCTATGCATGCGGAGGCTTAGGCCCGTCTTCTGCCGCCACGATCGGGCGTGCTTCGATAACGACAAAAGCCTGCGCCCAAGGATGGTCATCGGTGAGGGTGACGTGGATGATCGCTTCATGGCCCGCTGGTGTCATCGTGGCCAAGCGTTCTGCCGCCCATCCGGTCACGGCCATCACGGGCTGTCCAGTGCGCAAATTGCTGACCGCCATATCGCGCCAGCTAATGCCCATGCGCAGGCCCGTGCCCAGCGCCTTGGAGCAGGCCTCCTTGGCGGCCCAGCGTTTTGCATAGGTGCCTGCCACGTCTTTGCGGCGTTCAGCCTTGGCCTGCTCGACGTCTGTGAACACACGATTGCGAAAGCGGTCGCCAAACCGGTCGAGCGTGCCTTGGATGCGTTCAATATTCGCCAGATCGGTGCCGATGCCGAGGATCATGGCTGCACCTCAAGGTCATAGACTCGAATGCCGCTTGCCCCGCCATGGCATAGCGCAACCAGTTGGGCGCCAAGGGCGATATGCTCGGGGTGCCCCGCATAAACAGCAAGTGCGCCCGCGTCGCGGGCATCCAACGTGAAGCCATAAGCGTAGTTCGCCGATTTGCCTTCAAAGTCCCGGTTTGGCCCGGCGCGAAAGCCGCTGCATCCATCCAACTTGCCAACAAGGGCTTCCAGCCTCTCGCACAACTGCTCCAGCGCGCCGATGTCCACCTCAGGCTTGAGGTGTAACATAACGCAATGCCGGATCACCCGCGCGCCTCGTCCATCAGGCGGCGCATTTCGGCGATAGCAGGCTCCAGCCCGCGAAAGATCGCTTCTCCGATCAGGAAATGCCCGATATTAAGCTCGCGCACCTCGGGGAACGCCGCCACAGGGGCCACCGTGTCATAGGTCAGCCCGTGGCCCGCGTGGACCTCAAGGCCAAGGCTGTCGGCGAAAGTGGACATCTCTTCGAGCGATTTCAGCTCTTTTTGGGCATCTGCCCAACGCCCTTCGGCAAAGGCGTCACAATAGGCGCCTGTGTGCAGTTCGACAACTTCGGCACCGATGCGGTTGGCCGCCTCGATCTGGCGCTTGTCGGCGGCGATGAAAATCGACACGCGGCAGCCTGCATCGCGCAGGGGGGCGATGAAATGCGCCAGCTTGTTTTCCTCGCGCGCGACCTCAAGCCCGCCTTCGGTTGTGCGTTCCTCGCGCTTTTCGGGAACGATGCAGACGGCGTGGGGTTTGTGGCGCAGGGCAATCGCCTGCATCTCGTCGGTGGCGGCCATCTCAAAGTTGAGCGGCAGGGTCAGCACCTCCATCA
>CALAIJ010000002.1 GCA_937923365.1 uncultured Sulfitobacter sp. | reverse complement strand
CGGCTGGTGGGGCGGTTCAAGAACGACACGGACGGCTGGTTCGACGACGTGCTGATTGCCGAGATGATCACACTGGCGGGCAAGACCGGCGATGTGGTGCGCAATCCGGTCAAGCTGAAACAGATGCGCTTTGACCAGCGGAACTTCTGGACGGCGCATTTTGGCGGGCTCTACATTTTTCAGGACGTGGAGCACCCCGCCGTGATCGCGCTGTCGGGCAAGGATGATCTGGGCGCGCTGCCTGTGCCGTTTGCCTTTGACCAAGCCGACCGCAATCACATTGCCAAATTCTTTGAACTGAACGGGCTGACCGAACCCATCGTGAAGGCACGCGGGATCAATGCGGCAGCCATTCTGCGCCAGAAGATGGATTTCATTCTGGTGAATGCGGTGGCGGACAAAGACGTTGATCTGACGGGGGCCACCCGTGCGGACATGCGGCGGCTGGCGCGCAGGCACGGTGATCTGCTGCCGCCGGAATTCCATGCCCTTGCCAGTCTGGTCAACTGGGCCGAGAACGGCGGCCCTTGGCCGCGCATCACCTCTGACCATCCGGCGTATTTCTATACGTTGCGGGCAGCCGATACCAAGGACGCAGGCTTGGTCAACATGCTGCTGGCAGAGCTGGCCCCTGCCGACATCCGGCAGTTGTTCATCTGCCACAAAGAGCTGTTCTATACGACCTATGCCAAGTGGAGCGAGGCCAAGAAGGCCTATGTTGTCGAATTTCTGCTGGCAGAGTATCAGGTCGACAAAGCAGGTGCGCGGGCGGCACTCTTCGGGCATGATGCCCCGATGGAAGAGGCCGGGCCCGACCCTGTGCCCGATATGATCGCCGCTGTTGGCCCTTGGGGCGCAGTGAGGAGGAAGAAGTAGATGTTAGGATTTGCCCGTCTGGCCGTGTTCGGATTTATCTTTCTGTCGATCGTTTTCGTGTGCCTGTCGTTTTATTCCCGCGCCGTGCGCCGCGGCAAACTTCGCCAGAAATGGGAGGCGGGGCCAAAGAAGGTCGACCGCGATACCTTCGTAGAGCGCGGGCTTGAGAAATACGACGGCTCCGTCCGGCGCAAGCTGATCTGGGGCGTCTACGTCATTCCGGTGGTGGTGATCGCAGTGATCATCTACCTCACCAATTTTTCGTAAGAGAGGTCCAGCATGGGCATTATCAAGTGGGTTTTCTGGATCATCGTCTGGGTGCTGGTCGCGGCGTTCTTTCACTACACGCTGCCGCAAAAGGACATCGTGCGGGTGGTTGATACCTTCGAGCAGCGCGTGGACTTTGGTGAGAATTCGCTGTTCTGGGCTTCTGCCGACACGGGCAGTGACGCGACCGCTGTAAACCGCGATGTGCTGTTTATTCAGGCCGTCAAAGACAATGGCCGCGTCATGGTCTACCGGAACGAGGATACCGGTTGGGGCTGGCCGCCGTACTTCAAGTTCGACACCAAGAACCTGCAAACGGAGGCCGCCGACCTCAAGTCCACCAAGGCAGAGCCGCAATGGGCGCTGATCAAACACTATGGCTGGCGCAACGAATTTTTCTCCATCTTCCCCAACGGGATTTCGATCACGCCGATCCCGGGGCCGGAGGCGGGCAAAGGCATTCCGTGGCTCAACATCTTTATCCTGCTGGTCTTCTTTGCCATTGTCTACGCGATCTGGGTGCGCTGGCGCCGGTTCCGTCAGGCCCGTATCGATCCCACGCTGGAGGCCATGGAAGACGGCATCGCTGAGCAACGCGCCGGCTTTAGCAAGTGGCTGGGGACCTGGCGGTCAAAAAAATGAGCGGGCAGGCCCGCATTCCATTTGTTTGAATGAAGGGCTCTGCCCTTCAAACATCCCGGGAAGAGTTAAGGCCAGAAAAAGGGGCCAAAGCTGCGCGGGTCAGTCTGCAAACAGGTAGTCAGTTTGCGCGATCTCTGAGGCTTTGTCCGGTGGAATTGCCAGAAACTTGCTGAGCGCTTCGGCGTTCTGGTCCGGTGTGGCCCCTTCGCGCATGCGGCTGTGGTTCTCGAACTCTGCATCGCGGATGCGGTCGGATTCAAACACCATATCATTGCGGATTGTTGGCAGCAGGCGGTCCAATGTGTCGGCGGAGGTCTGCTCTCCTGCAAGGCCGACGCGCATGGCGTGACCTGTCAGATAGTCGTCCGTGAACTGGCATTCAATTTCCAGGATCCGGGTGACCGATCGGTCAGAGGCGAAATCGTTCAGCAAGTCCAGACTGCCCGGGTCCATGCAGACGATCAGGCGATCGGTCTCGTAATAGTCGAACAGCATCCGCATCAGCGCGCGGCGGTGGCGTGTGCGTTTCTCAAGCGAGGTCTGGATGCCGCCCAGATCGGGCAGGGGGGTATGCGCCTCGTTAAAGAGGTACTCGATGGCGGGCACGTTGGTCACTTGGCGAATGCGTTCAAGCACGCGTTTGGCCACATGCCATTTCTTGCAGACCACGATCAGAAGTTCGCGTTCACGGCCCAGCGTGGATTCGGTCTCCCAAAAGCGCGTGGCGAAACGGCGCCCGATGCGGCCCCGCTCCGTCAGGAAGTGGAACAGGCTGCGCCCCTCGTTGCTGATCTGGAACTGCACATTCTCGGCCGCATAAAGCAGGCCAAGGCGGCGCTTGAGGTCCGTCGCCTCCGCACTGATCTTGCGCGCGAAAAGATAGTCCTGACTGAGCAGCAGATCGTAGTGGTCATTATACAGCGTCACGGGCATGCCGTAGTCGCTGAACATCAGAAACGTCAGGGTGCGCGAGCGGATTTCATTTTCAGGCACAAGGTGGCGCACAAGGGTTTGAAAAAACGTCTCGTCCGGGATCCATGTGGTGGCGAAAAAGCGCATGACATCGCGGCGCTTGGTCGTGAAATCGAGCATCCATTCAATGGTGCGGCGGCGCAGACACCACCACTGGCTGCCGATCATGACCTGAATGTCGCTGGGGATGTCGCGTGTCAGGCCAAGGCGCTTTTGCGCCTCGAACATCGCGTAAAAGCGTTTCTTTTGTGTGCGTTCGTTGAACCAGTGACGGTAGATCAGGCGTTCTTCTTTCCAGCCGGTCTTGATCCAGTCGCTTTCAAAGAAATCCACGCTTTCGATAAAGTCTGCATCATTGTCGTCTAGAAACTGGTGGATGAATTCCGCCGATTTGATCGCCATGCAGTCGCCTGACAGCATGTAGAAATGCGTGGCACGTGGAAATGCCTTTACCGCAGAGCGGACCGCATTCAACGTGGCCTGCACCAACGACCATTCCCCCCACCCGCAGCGGATGCGGCTGGATGCAAATGTCACGTTAGGGTTGTTGGCAAGGGCCGCGCGGATTTCACGGTAATCGGCCGCACTGGCGGAGGCATCAAAGTGGATCGCCATGTAATCGCCCACAGCTGTCAGCCGTTGCGCCTGCCTGATGACAGCGTCAGGGTCCTTGTGACACAGCAATATGTAGGCGATTTTTGCCATATTTGAGACGATCAGCACCTTTTCATGCAATTGTTTACGTTGATAATGGTGAAGAGTGATTGAATAAACAGGATTTATTTGGTTTTTTGTGGCAAAGCCGAACTGTTGCCAAAAACAGTCAGCGCCGAGCAGGAGTAATAGGTCTATGGGTTTTCCGGGAACATGGATGACGGAGAGCGAAAGCGTCGTCTATCGCGTTGTACCAAAATGCGCGTGCTCTACCATCGGGCAGATCATGTATTACTCCGATCACGGAGAGTTCTTTGACGGCGATATCCACGACGCCAAGGACAAGATGCACAAATGGGCGCTGGATGCATCGCAAGCGCCGATCACGGCTAATGTGACCACGCACAAGTCTTACGCCTTCACCTGCGTGCGCAACCCGTACACGCGCATCCTCAGCTCGTTCTTTGACAAAATCTGTGGTATCCAGCGCAACGGGCGTCGCTATCGCGGCAATCTCGTGCCGATGCTGGTCCAGAAATACGGGATCGAAGTGGGCGGCGACGATGGCAAGCAGGAGTTCGACCAGATCGCCAGCTTCCGCCGTTTTCTGCTGTTTGCCCGTGACACCATCCGCTGGCGCAGACCGATGGACCCCGACATTCACTGGTCTGCCATGTCCGGCCACGTCAGCACCTTTATCGTCAACGGCGGGCGCTACGACAAGATTTTCTGGACCGAGGCGTTCAACGACGGCATGCAGCAGGTTCTGGACAGTATCGAGACAAAGCACAGCATCGATCTGGCCGAAATCCCGCGCTTCAACGAAAGCGAAGGGCACGGCCCCAAACGCGCACACCCGGTCGAGGATTACTTCGACGACCTGTCCATGCATCTGGTCCGCGAGATTTTCAAACGGGACTTTGACCTGTTCAAATATGACTTTGAAAACCCCGGCAATAAGATGCCCATCGGCGAGATCGATCTGGACGAGGTGCACGCCAAGCTGGGTGATTGACGCAGGCTTTGCTACAGCCTTCTGACGGGATTGTTATGGGCGAACAGGTCTGTAGCGATTGCTTTGTGGGTTCGCTATGCGCCACATCAGGCCCATGGAATTCGTATTCGCATATCTTGCTGGGCTTTTGACGCTGATCAACCCTTGCGTGCTGCCAGTGCTACCGATCGTATTGGTCAGTGCGCTGAACACCAGCAAAGCAGGCCCCCTCGCATTGGCGGCGGGGATGAGCGTGTCGTTCGTCGTCTTTGGCGTTTTGGTCACTGCTTTTGGCAGTTCCATCGGTCTGACGCAGGACCGACTGGCGCAAATCGGTGCTGGGCTGATGATCGTCTTCGGTCTGATCCTGCTGGTGCCTGCCTTTTCCGCTCGTTTCGAGATGGCGACCGCTGGCCTTGCTGCGGGCGCTGACAACCACATGAACGCGGTTGATGCCGGATCGCTATGGGGGCAGTTTCTGGGCGGGCTTTTGTTAGGTATAGTCTGGTCGCCCTGCATCGGGCCCACGCTTGGGGGCGCCATCGCTCTTGCTTCTCAGGGAGAGAACTTGGGCTATGTCACGCTGATCATGGTATTTTTCGCCATGGGTGTGTCCACCTTGATCATCGGGCTGGGACTTGGCGCACGCGAGGCGATCCGTAGCCGCGCCCAAATGCTGCGCAGTCTGGCAGAGCGATCCAAACCCATTCTTGGCGTCACGTTCATCTTGGTGGGCGCCATGTTGTTTTTTGGACTTCACCACTACATCGAAGGTTGGCTGCTTGATGTGATGCCAATCTGGCTGCAAGACCTTTCCGTAAGCATCTAACCCCAAGGAGACACACATGAAACGACGTACCTTTATTGCTGCTGCTCTTGCCGCTCCTATTGTCCCGACACTGGCTCAGGCTGCGACCTTTCGCACCTATAAGCCCGGTTTGATCGAGGACGCGCTGAAGGCGGGCAAGACTGTCTTTGTCGATTACTCCGCCACATGGTGCAGCACATGCAAACGGCAGGGCCGTGTCATCAATGCCCTGCGCGCGGCCAATCCCGCCTATGATCAGGCCATGATGTTCGTGAAGGTTGATTGGGACGATTACAAATCCCATACGGTCACAACCTCACGCGGGATCCCGCGCCGCTCTACGCTGATTGTCCTCAAAGGCAACAAAGAACTGGGCCGCCTGGTTGCGGGCACCGGAGAGAGCCAGATCAAGCAGTTGATGGACATTGGCCTCTGACGCCGTTCCAACCGGTTTGACATCCCCGCGCGGCCACGGCCTGATGCGGGGATGCAGATGCTCAAGGGACACTGGCAACTTATCGCGATCACAGCTGTGGTGTTTGCCCTTTGGCAGACGCCCGTTGTGTTGCCGCTCAAGATATTCGTGATTTTCCTGCACGAGCTGTCCCACGGGCTGGCCGCCATCCTCACAGGTGGACGGATCGAGGAAATCTCGATCTCTGCGCAGCAGGGCGGCCATGCGATCACGCGGGGCGGCAACGGCTTTTTGATCCTGTCGGCGGGCTATGTCGGTTCATTGCTGTTGGGTGCGATGCTGCTTGTCATGGCGCTGCGCACCCATGCGGACCGTGCGGTGGTTGCCCTGTGCGGCGTGGTCATGCTGGCGGTGACGTTGCTCTATATCCGCGACTTGTTTGCCATTGCGTTCTGCGTGGCTGGCGGGCTGGCATTGGTGGCGACAGCCCGTTTCCTGCCGCGCCAGATCAACGATATGGTCCTGCGCATCATCGGCCTGACCAGCCTGATCTACGTGCCTTACGATATCTTTGACGATACCATCCGGCGGTCCGGCTTGCGGTCGGATGCGCGCATGCTGGCAGAGCAATACGGCGGGCCGACCCTGTTCTGGGGTGGTCTGTGGCTGGTGCTAAGCCTTTGCGTGATCGTATTTTTCCTGCGGCGCGGCTTGGGCACACAGAGCAACCTGACCTTCCGCAAAACGCACTAGCGTGCGCGGAGTATCGTTTTGGCAATCAGCGCAGTCGCCGCAGCAGAGCCCTTGGGCGAGGGGTGGATCATGTCGCCCGCGTGAAAGCTGCGGTCGCCGTTTGGCACCATTCTGGCCAGCGACACAAAATATGTCCCACGGTCACGCGATGCCATTTTACTGATCCGCGCTTCCAGCTTGTCGCCCCAGACACGGCACCCCTCAATCGGAGACCCACGGCCCGGACTGCGCAGATACCCCACGTAGGCCACCCTTGCGCCAGAAGCACGGGCGCGGGCGACCGTCTGCGGGATCAATCCGCGCCGTCCGTCGCCCGAGATCAAACGCTCCAGCCGGGGGCCGCACGTACCGCAGCCGCAGCCCAGCCACAGGTCATTGCCGCCACCATTCATCACGACCCAATCCCAGTTCCCGTTGCGCCATTGCTTGGGAATATTCAGTCCCAGCGCGCCACTGATCGGCAGTCCGTAGACATAGCGCGCGCCCGTCGCGGCGCGGCTGGTGACACGCGCGCCGCCAAGGGCTTTGCCCAGAAGTTTGGGCACCGCTGACCCCCGCGATCCGTTGGATGTCATGAAACTGTCGCCCATCACCAGCACCCGCATGGGGTCCTGTGCTTGCGCAGGGGTGGTCCAGGAGACGCCCACCAGCAGGCAAAAAATCGTGAAAAAAGTTCGCATGTCTCTGCCTTATCGCAGTTTCGCCTCGAAGCCTTGCAGAAATCGCTAAGAATTTTAGAGAGATTTCTGTTTCTGCCCCGGTCTTGCGCCTTGGCCTGTCGCGCTCTACATCCCCTGCATGGCACAGGTCAAATCTTCCTCCAAGTCCGATCCGAATTACAAGGTGATCGCCGAAAACCGCCGCGCGCGGTATGACTACGCGATCGAGGAAGACATTGAGTGCGGCATCATCCTTGAAGGCTCCGAAGTGAAGTCCCTGCGCATGGGCGGGGCCAACATCGCGGAAAGCTATGCAGCTGTCGAAGATGGCGAACTGTGGCTGGTGAACGGCTACATCGCGCCTTACAAACAGGCCAAGACCTTCGGTCACGAAGAGCGCCGCCGCCGTAAGATGCTGGTCAGCCGCAAGCAGTTGGCCGATCTGTGGAATGCCACCCAGCGCAAGGGTATGACGCTTGTGCCGCTGGTGATGTACTTCAACCATCGCGGCATGGCCAAGCTGAAGATCGGCATCGCAAAAGGCAAAAAACTGCATGACAAGCGCGAGACAAGCGCCAAGCGGGATTGGTCGCGACAGAAGCAGCGGCTGATGAAAGATAACGGCTAAGCGCAGAATACAGCGCTAACGGGCAAAATAGTGCCGCTTTTCCCCTTAAGCAGTCGTTAACCTTTGTTTAGAGGTTAGTCGCCGCAGATCCGGATGCTTCTGCGGACATTTGTAAAAGACGCATCCTTAAGGAATACACTATGGAAATGATTATTGGCCTTCTGTCCGGCGCTGTTGGCGGCAACGTGGTTGGTAAAGTGCTTGGCGGCCTTGACCAGGGTACGCTGATCAACTCGATCTCTGGTATTGTTGGTGGCGGCCTTGGTGCTTCTATCCTCGGCATGCTGGGTGCTGGTGGCGCTGCGGCTGGTGATGCGGCTTCCGGCGGCATGGGCCTTGGCTCGATCATCGGCCAGGTTGCTGGTGGTGGCGTAGGCGGTGGCGTTGTGCTGGCCGTTGTTGGCGCTGTCAAGAACGCGATGGGCAAGTAACCCGTCTTTGATATGATCCAAGAGCGGGCGGTGCCATCTGGCGTCGCCCGCTCTTGCAAGCACCCCTGCCTTGACGGTAATCAGTGAGTGACCCGACATAGCTAAAGGTGCTGCCCATGGCCGACGATCCCAAGACACTTGTTTCAACCGAGTGGTTGGCCAAACACCTCTCCGATCCCGATTTGCGGGTGTTGGACGGCTCTTGGTATCTGCCGGATGCGGGCCGCGACCCCCGTGCCGAATATGGAGAGTGCCATATCCCCGGCGCGCGTTTCTTTGACATTGATGACATTGCCGATGCGCGCTCTGACCTGCCGCATATGGCCCCTCCGGTCGAGAAATTCATGTCCCGCCTGCGGGCGATGGGTGTGGGCGACGGCCATCAGGTGGTGGTCTACGACGGCGCGGGCCTGATGTCCGCCGCCCGCGTCTGGTGGCTGTTCAAGCTGATGGGCCAGGAAAATGTTGCAGTCCTGGACGGTGGCCTGCCCAAGTGGGTCGCCGAAGGGCACCCCACCGAAGACATGCCGCCCATCGTGCGCGACCGTCACATGACGGTGCGGTTCCAGAACCAGCTGGTGCGGGATGTGACGCAGGTGGCCCATGCCTCCAAACTGGGCGATCCGCAGATTGTGGATGCCCGCGCCGCAGAGCGGTTTCGCGGCGACGCGCCAGAGCCGCGCGAAGGCCTGCGCGCAGGCCACATCCCCGGATCGCGCAACGTGCCGTTTGGAACGCTGCTGAACGCGGACAAGACGATGAAATCCATCGAGGAAACCCGCGCCATATTCGAGGCGGCTGGCGTTGATCTTTCCAAGCCCGTTATCACGTCTTGTGGTTCGGGTGTGACCGCTGCCGTGCTGGCATTGGCGCTTGAGCGTCTGGGCCACCGCCATTGGTCCCTTTATGACGGATCATGGACGGAATGGGGCATGTTCCCCACCGTGCCCGTCGCCACCGGAGAAGCATAATGTTCGAGACACTCAAGCCGCAGCCCGTGGATGGCATCATGGCCATTGCCAAAGCTTACCGAGAGGACCCGCGCGATACCAAGATCGACCTCGGCGTTGGTGTCTACAAGGATGCCACGGGCCTCACGCCCATCATGCGCTCTGTCAAAGAGGCAGAGCAGCTGTTGTGGGAGGCGCAGAACACCAAAGTCTATACAGGCCTGATTGGGGATCCGGCCTTTGGCGATGCAATGATCGGTTTGGTTCTGGGCGACGCGGTGCCGCGCGCCAACATCGCCGCCGCCGCCACACCGGGCGGGACTGGTGCGGTGCGCCAGGCCTTCGAGATGGTAAAGATGGCGCGGCCTGATGCGCGTGTCTTTGTGTCCGACCCGACATGGCCAAACCACATCTCCATTCTGGAGTATCTGGGCATGGAAACCCTGCGCTACAGGTACTTTGACGATGAAACACGGGGCGTCGATTTTGACGGTATGATGGCTGACCTTCGGCAGGCCAAAGCGGGCGATGTGGTGCTGCTGCACGGCTGCTGCCACAACCCGACGGGTGCCAACCTGAACACGGCCGAATGGGATGCGGTGATTGCCTTGTTGCAAGAAACCGGCGCCACCCCGATGATCGACATTGCCTATCAGGGCTTTGGCGACGGGCTGGATGCGGATGCGGCCGCCACCCGCAAGATTGCGGCCAGCCTGCCTGAATGTCTGATTGCGGCCAGCTGCTCCAAGAACTTTGGCATCTACCGTGAACGCACAGGCATCTTGATGGTGGTTTCGGCTGACACGTCTGCGCAGGCGCTGAACCAAGGCACCTTGGCCTCGCTGAACCGGTTGAACTACAGCTTTCCGCCGGACCACGGGGCGCGGCTGGTGACGATGATCCTTCAGGATGAGACCCTCCGCGCGAACTGGATGGCAGAGCTTGAGGATGTGCGTCTGGGCATGCTCAAGCTGCGCGAGACACTGGCGGGTGAATTGCAGCGGCTTTCCGGCTCTGACCGGTTCGGATTTCTGGCACAGCACCGTGGCATGTTTTCGTTGCTGGGCACGACACCTGACAAGGTCAAGACGCTGCGGGAAGAACACGGCATCTACATGATCGGCGATAGCCGCATGAACATTGCGGGCCTGAACCTTGAAACCGCACCCCTGCTGGCGCGTGCGATTGTCGACGTGGGCGTCTAGCGTTTGATGCAGCGGGGTGGGCCAGAGGCCCACCTTACGCAGTGATCCATATCCGAGCTCGTAAGGTGCACCTGTGGTGCACCATCCCCTCACAAAAAAACCCGGCCTCGTAAGGCCGGGTTTCCAGTGCCAAAGGTTGGGAAGAAGATCAGCCTTTGGAGAACTCGGGGTAGGCTTCCATGCCCAGCTCGCTGGTATCAAGACCGTTGATCTCTGCCTCTTCGCTGACGCGGATACCCGTCACTGTCTTGAGGATGAACCAGACCACGCCGGACACCACGAAGACAAAGATACCCACAACCACAATCGCATAAAGCTGTGTGCCAAGGTTTGCCGCAGAGTTGGTAAAGACCACCGCGATGGTGCCCCAGATGCCTGCAAACAGGTGCACAGGGATCGCGCCGACAACGTCGTCGATCTTGAGCTTGTCGAGGAACGGCACCGCAAAGACCACGATCACGCCACCGACCATGCCGATCAGCGTTGCCTCAACAAGATTGGGCGTCAGCGGCTCGGCTGTGATGGAGACCAGACCGGCAAGCGCGCCGTTCAGGATCATCGTAAGGTCAGGCTTCTTGTAGAGCACTTGTGTGAGCACAAGGGCCGCAATCGCACCACCTGCCGCCGCCGTGTTGGTGTTGGAGAAGATGCGGGAGATGTCCGCCACGTTGCCCGCAGTGTCCATATAGAGTTGCGAGCCACCGTTAAAGCCGAACCAGCCCAGCCACAGGATGAACATACCCAGTGTTGCCAGCGCAAGGTTGGAACCGGGCATCGGGTTGACGCGACCGTTCTTGTACTTGCCGATACGCGGCCCAAGGATCAGCGCGCCTGCCAAGGCAGCCCAGCCACCAACCGAGTGCACCACGGTGGAGCCGGCAAAGTCCTGAAAACCCATGCCGTCAAGGAACCCGCCGCCCCACTTCCAGGACGCCTGGATGGGGTAGATCAGACCGGTCAGCACGATCACGAAAATCAGAAACGGCCACAGTTTGATCCGTTCTGCCAAGGCACCCGACACGATGGAGGCCGTGGCCGCGCAGAACATCAACTGAAAGAAGAAGTCCGACCCGACGGAGGCATAGGTCAGATCAGGCTCTGCGCCTTCAAGGCCCACAGGCTCCAACCCGGTGAGGGAGATCGCGCCAAGGATGCCTTCGCTGATCCAGTTGCCGTCCCCCGGGTACATCAGATTGTAGCCCACAACGAAGTAGGCAATGGAGGCGAGGCTGAACAGGGCCACGTTCTTGGTCAGCTGCATGGTGACGTTTTTGCTGCGGACCAGACCGGCCTCCAGCATGGCGAAACCGGCGGCCATAAAGAACACCAGAAAGCCTGCGACCAGGAACATGAAGGTGTTAAAGATAAAGCCGATGTCGGCCAGTGTCGGCGTCTCTGCAGCTTGCGCAAAGCCCGCAGTGGGCAAGCCCACCGCTGCCGCCGTCAAAAGAAGTTTGTAGGACAGGTTCATCTGTTGGTTTCCCTCGTTGGAGTGCTGTCGTTTCTGGGGTTAGATGGCGTCGTCGCCGGTCTCTCCGGTGCGCACGCGCACGGCTTGTTCTACGTCGAGCACGAAAATCTTGCCGTCCCCGATCTTGCCCGTCTGGGCGGTCTTGGCGATTACTTCGACCATCTGGTCGGCCTGACCGTCTGCGACGACCAGTTCCAGTTTCACCTTGGGAACAAAATTCACGACATATTCCGCGCCGCGGTAGATTTCGGTATGGCCGGATTGGGCGCCGAAGCCTTTGATTTCGGTGACCATCAAGCCGCGGACGCCAGCCTCGGTGAGGGCTTCGCGCACCTCTTCAAGTTTGAACGGTTTAATTGTTGCAATGATGAGTTTCACGTGTCGGATACCTCTTGGGATGAGCAGGCGATGCTGCATTGTGCTGGTGCAGCAAATCGGCCAGACCCCCTGTAAGGGAAGGCATGCGGGCATGTTTTTGAGGGAATCTCTGAACGAGATGCGCAAAATATAGGCAGCGCATCAATTTTGCACAAATTTTGATCAGTAAATTGACGCCGATTGCGCAACGCAGCGCTAAACAAACCCCTGCAAGACGTCTATGATCCCTGAAAAATCAGCCCGAGCAGGCAGCCAGTATGAGTGATTCACGTAAACCACGACGCCCGTTAGTGGCGGACAAGCGGTATGCCTCCAAGGCGACAGCAACCGCCAAGAAGAAGCCTGTCAAAAAGCCGGCGGCCAAGCGTAAGGCCGCCAAGCGCAAGCCGGTGCGCCGCGGCGGTATTCTTGGATTGCTGTCTGCGGCGATCCGCTGGGTTTTCCGGCTGATCTGGACAATCACATGGCGTATCACCGCCGTGGTCTGCATCGCGCTCGCCCTGGCTGTTGGCTACTTCTACACGACGCTGCCGCCGCTTGGGGCGCTGCTGGACGGCCGCGCGCGCGGCTCTGTCACACTGCTGGACCGCAATGGCGACGTCTACGCGTGGCGCGGCGACCAGTTCGGCGGTGTGGTCACAGCAGACAGTGTGTCCGAGCACCTCAAGAACGCGGTCATCGCCACGGAAGACAAACGGTTCTACCGCCATTTCGGGATCAGCCCGCGCGGCATCGCCTCTGCGGTGCGCATTAACCTTTCCGAAGGGCGCGGGCCGCTATCGGGCCACGGCGGCTCCACGATCACGCAGCAGGTGGCCAAGCTGATTTGTCTGGGCGAACCGTTTGATCCGTCCTCCGGCCAGACCGAAAAGGAATACGAAAAGGCCTGCCGCGCGGGCAACATCCAGCGCAAAGCCAAAGAGGCGCTTTATGCCATGGCGATGGAGGTCAAATATTCCAAGGATGACATCCTGTCGATCTACCTGAATCGCGCCTATATGGGCGGCGGCGCATACGGGGCCGAGGCCGCGGCACAGCGATTCTTTGGCAAGCCTGCCTCTGCCGTTTCTGCCGCAGAGGGTGCAATGCTGGCGGGGCTTTTGACGGCCCCCAGCAGCCTGTCGCCGACCAGCAATCTGGACCGCAGCCAGAATCGCGCCGCGACCGTGCTGCGTCTGATGAATGAACAAGGCTACCTGTCGGACGAAAAAACCAAGGCGGCCCAAGCCACCCCCGCCGTGCTCAGCGAAGCTGCCGAGGCCAAGGCGGGCGGCTATTTTGCCGATTGGGTGATGTCCACAGGGCCGGAATTTTTCACCCGCAACACCACTGAAGACGTCATCATCAAGACCACGCTGGACCAGCGCATGCAAAGGGCCGCCGAGGAAGGTCTGAAGTGGGTGTTCGACAACAAGGTGCGCAAAGGCTCCAAAGCGCAGGCCGCGATCATTGTGATGTCCGCAGACGGCGCCGTGCGCGCCATGGTGGGCGGGCGCAAAACCAAGGTTGCAGGTGCGTTCAACCGCGCCACGCAGGCCAAGCGGCAGACGGGCTCCGTGTTCAAACCGTTTGTTTATGCCGCGGCCCTTGATCTGGGCTATTCACCCAACGACCTGATTTTGGACGATGCCTATTGCATCAACATCCCCGGATCGGGCCAGTGGTGCCCCAAGAACTACACCAAGAACTTCAAGGGGATGGTGACCTTGACCGAGGCGCTGAAAAAGTCCCTGAACATTCCGGCCGTCAAGATATCCGAAAGTGTGGGCCGCGAACTGGTGTCACAGGTGGCTGAACAATTCGGCATCAAAAGCGATCTGGCCGCTGGCCCCGCGCTGGCACTGGGCGCGTCCGAAAGCACATTAATTGAGATGACAGGCGCTTATGCGGGCATCCTGAACGGGGGGTCGTCAGTCACGCCCTACGGCCTGATCGAATTGCGCCTGATGGGTGACACCGAACCTTTGATGGGCACCGGTGGCGGCATCGGAGAGCGCGTCATTCAGGAGCCCGCAGCGCAGCAACTGGTCTACATGATGGAAAAGGTCATCTCTGAAGGCACGGGCACCCGCGCGCAGTTTGGCGGGCGTCAACTGGCGGGCAAGACGGGCACGACATCGGCTGCCAAGGACGCGTGGTTCATCGGCTTCTCGGCTGACTACGTCGCAGGGGTCTGGATGGGCTATGACGATAACACACCGCTCAAAGGCGTGACGGGGGGTGGCCTGCCCACCGACATCTGGCGCGAAGCGATGAGCCGCGTGCACAAAGGCCTGCCTGACAACCCGCTGCCCATGGCCACGCCTGCACCGCTCAGCAACTTTGCTCAGGAAGAGCCCGCCCCCAGCCAGCCTTTGCCCGTCTCGAACGAAGACAACGGCGGCGGCTCCAGCACAGGCAACATCATCGATCAGGTGCTGACCGATATCTTCGGCGGCGGAAGTTCAGGGTCCGGCAGTCAGGGTCCGACCCCTCAGGGTGGCGATCGCTGATCTTGGGGGGCTTCCGAGGGCGAAAGGACACACTTGTTTTGTGAAAGAAATCAGACATTAGGAATTCCATCTTAAACGGACTAAGGATAGCGTTAGGTTTTTAAATGCCCCTCTGCCAAGCAATGCAGTAAGGGTGCACACACCGGCCGCAAATTGATGGTGGCTTGAACGGTTGAAAGGTGCGCATGCGCGAAGAAATTGTAAAACGCGGTCACGAGGAACTTGCACAAGTCCGTCGCCGCTCGAGATTGTTGTATTGGGCTGTCGGGCTGTTCAGCCTGTTTGCCAACCTGTTGATGCTGACAGGGCCACTTTACATGTTGCAGGTCTATGACCGCGTGCTGGGCTCCGGCTCGGAGGCGACACTGCTGGCGCTCTCGCTGCTTGTCGTGTTCCTATATGCGGTGATGGGTCTGCTGGACTATACCCGCGGGCGCATTATGGCCCGTGTGGGCGCGCGGTTTCAGGACGATCTGGACCGCCGCACCTTTGATGCGGTTATCCGCAAATCTGCCGTCGCCCCCGATGTGAAAACCAGCGGCAGCCTTGCCGATCTTGAGGCGGTGCAGCGGCTGATCACGTCGCCTGTGCTGATGGCGGGCTTTGACCTGCCGTGGACACCGATCTTTTTCGCGGCGATTTTTCTGTTCCACCCGATGCTGGGCTGGCTGGCTGTGGGCGGTGCGGTGGTGCTGATCATCATCGCGTTCTTCAACCAGATCCTGTCGCGCAAAAGTCAGGAACGTGCTGGCATGGCGGGCCGTGCTGCGGGGTCGATCTCTGACCAGATCCGCACCGAGGCTGAGATGGTCCAGGCCATGGGCATGCGCGATGCGGCATTCAACCGCTGGCAAAAAGCGCGGTCCGAAGCGCTGTCAGAGCAAATCGCGGCCTCTGATGTGGGCGGCACCTTCACCTCGATGACCAAATCGCTGCGTCTGTTCTTGCAGTCCGCGATGCTGGGTCTGGGGGCCTATCTGGTCCTGCAGGGCGAGATGACGCCGGGCGCGATGATCGCGGGCTCCATCCTGCTGGGCCGTGCCCTTGCACCGGTCGAGATGGCGTTGAACCAGTGGTCCATCGTGCAACGGGGCCGTCAGGGCTGGGAAGGTCTGGCAACCTTGCTGGGCGCTGTTGCGGTTGAACTGCCGCGCACCGAACTGCCTGTTCCTGCGGCCAAGCTGGACGCCAAAGGCCTGACCGTTGTCCCCCCCGGGGAACGTCAGGCATCGCTCAAGTCTGTGAACTTTACCCTGAACCCCGGTGAGGCGCTGGGCGTGATCGGGCCCTCGGGCGCGGGCAAGACAACGCTGGCGCGTACCCTGACGGGTGTGTGGCCTCCTGCGGGCGGATACATCCGCCTTGATGGCGCGTCGCTGGACAATTACGGCACCGAAACGCTGGGCCGCCATGTGGGCTATCTGCCGCAGCGGGTGCATCTGTTTGACGGCACCATCGCGCAGAACATCGCACGACTGGCCGAGGCTCCGGATGACGCCAAAGTGGTCAAGGCCGCCAAAATGGCCGCCGCACACGAGATGATCCTTGAGCTGCCCAATGGCTATGACACGCAGATCATCGCGGGGCAGGTGCGCCTGTCGGGCGGGCAAATGCAACGCATCGGGCTGGCGCGCGCCTTCTACAGCGATCCGGTGATCCTTGTGCTGGACGAGCCGAACTCGAACCTCGACAACACCGGCAGCCAGGCCCTGAACCACGCCATCCGCGAAATGAAAGCGCGTGGCGGTGCGGTGATGATCATGGCCCACCGGCCCAATGCGATTTCCGAATGCGATACGCTTATGGTGCTGGACGGCGGCATGCGCATGGCCTTTGGACCCAAAGACGAGGTGCTTCAGGGCATGGTCAAGAACGCAGAGCAAATCAAAACCGCGCCACGTCTGGCCGGAGGTGTCTCATGAACCTGCAAATGGCACCCAACCCGAACCAGAAAAAGCCGGCCAAGAAATGGTCTGCACGCAAACCGCTGGTAATCGGCTTTATCGGCCTGCTGGTGCTTTTCGGCGGGTTCGGCACATGGGCCTTCACTTCCAAAATCGACGGGGCCGTGATTGCCTCTGGCCGGATCGAAGTCGACCGCAACCGCCAGATCGTCCAGCACCAGACCGGCGGTGTGGTGGCTGAAATCAAGGTGGACGAAGGCGATACCGTGGCTGCAGGCGACCTGCTGATCCAGCTGGACCCGCGTCAGATGACCTCGCAACTGTCCATCGTCGAAGGCCAGCTTTACGAGTTGATGGCGCGGCGCGGACGGCTTGAGGCGCAGCGCGACGAGACCGACACAATCGACTTTGACCCCGAAGTGCTGGAGGTTGCGACGCAGCGCCCGGACGTCAAGGAACTGGTGGACGGTCAGCTGAACCTGTTCCGTGCACGCACCGATTCTGTCGCGCGCGAGACCGAGCAGTTGATCAAACGCCGCGAGCAGATCGCCTCGCAGGTGGACGGCGTTGTGTCTCAGGAAACCGCCCTCGGCCGCCAGTTGGCCCTGATCGAAGAAGAACTTGGCAATCAGGAAACCCTGCTGGAGCGGGGCCTGACCCAAGCCAGCGCAGTCCTGAACCTGCAGCGCGAACAGGCCCGCCTGCGTGGCCAGATCGGAGAGCTTGCCGCCTCCAAGGCGCAGGCCGAAGGCCGCTCTACCGAGATTGACATCGAGATCCTCAAGCTGGGCACCTCGGGCCGCGAAGAAGCGATCAGCCGCCTACGTGACCTGCGCTACCAGGAACTGGAGCTGGCAGAACAACGCCGCGCGCTCAAGCGCGAGATCGAACAGTTGGACATCCGCGCCCCTGTGTCAGGCATCATCTACGGGTTGCAGGTCCAGACCCCGCAATCGGTTGTCCGCGCCGCAGAGCCGCTGATGTATCTCGTCCCCCAGGACCGCCCGCTGGTTATCGCCACACAGGTGGAGCCGATCCACGTGGATCAGGTCATTGTCGGTCAGGACGTCAACCTGCGCTTTTCCGCGCTGGACCAGCGCACCACGCCGGAACTGATCGGCAAGGTGCTTCAGATATCTGCTGACGCTATCACGGATGAAACCACGGGAGCGGCCTATTTCCGCGCCGAGATTTCTCTCAACCCCGGTGAGTTGGACAAGCTGCCAGAAGGGGCAATCCTGCTGCCCGGTATGCCCGTTGAGGCGTTTATCCGAACCGGCGAACGCTCGCCCATCGCGTATCTGGTCAAACCCGTGGCAGACTATTTCGCCCGCGCTTTCCGCGAAAGTTAAGCGCGCCCCTTTTCGCCGCCTGTGATCGACTGTAGCGTCCTTGGAAATACCATGTTTCCAGGGAGCACAACCATGTCCTACACCCAACGCCTTGCCGATCTCGGGGTCACCTTGCCCGACGCGCCAGCCCCTGCGGCCAATTATGTGCCCTATGTCCAGGTGGGCAGCACGGTCTATGTTTCGGGGCAAATCTCCAACGGGCCGGATGGCATGATCAAAGGCAAGCTGGGCGATGACATGGAGGTGCCTGCCGGTGCGGCTGCGGCCAAGGCCTGCGCCATCAGCCTGCTGGCGCAGGTCAAAGCGGCCTGCGGTGGCGACATCGAGCGCCTTGTGCGGGTGGTCAAGCTGACGGGGTTTGTGAACTCCACTGCTGACTTCGAAGACCAGCCGGCGGTTATCAACGGCGCGTCCGACTTTCTGGTCGAAGCCTTGGGTGACGCGGGTCGCCATTCCCGCTCAGCCGTGTCGGCGGCCTCCCTGCCGTTTGGTGTCGCGGTGGAAATCGAAGGCATCTTCGAAGTAAAATGACGCTGCCCGACAGTTTCCGCAGGCAGCCATTCGCGCACCGTGCCTTGCATGACGTGACGGCGGGGCGGCCAGAGAACAGCCGCGCTGCCATTCAGGCCGCCATTGATGCAGGATACGGCATCGAAATCGACGTGCAGCTTAGCGCGGATAACGCCGCGATGGTGTTTCACGACTACGGGTTGGAACGTCTGACGAATGCGGCGGGTGCCGTGCGTCTGCAGACCGCCGACCAATTGGCGCGAACGCCCTTGACGGGCGGGGCAGAGGGCATACCAACCCTGCCGGACGTGCTCGCACTTGTGGCAGGGCAGGTGCCGCTGCTTGTCGAACTCAAGGATCAGGACGGCGGCATGGGCAAAGGCATTGGCCCGCTTGAGGAGGCCGCCGCGCAGGCTCTCAAAGACTACACCGGCGACGTGGCCGTGATGTCCTTTAATCCGCACGCGGTCGCGCGCATGGCCGAACTTTTGCCGGACCTGCCCCGCGGATTGACCACCAGCGCCTACCGCGAGGTGGAGTGGCCCCTGAGCGCCGAGACCTGCACCCATCTGCGCGGCATTCCCGATTATGATCGCGTCGGTGCCTGCTTTATCTCGCACGAGGTGGATGATCTGGGCGCCCCCCGCGTGGCGGAACTCAAAGCGCAAGGCGCGATGATCTGCTGCTGGACCGTCCGCTCGGCCCGGATTGAGGCGCAAGCCCGCAAGATCGCCCATAACATCACCTTCGAACGGTATCTGGCCGCAACAGGTGCTTGAACCCGCGCCCTTTCGGCACACATGGTGGACCTAAGGCAGCCATGGGCAGAATATGACCGCGCAGGAAATCGAAATCACAGTGGTGCCGCGGATTGCGGACATCGGCCAGCCGGATTGGGATGCCTGTGCCTGCCCCGAAGCGGCAGGCGGCGCGCCCCCGCGTGATCCGTTCACCACCTACCGTTTCCTCAGCGCGCTTGAGGACAGCGGCAGCGTCGGCCCCGGCACGGGCTGGCAGCCGCAATACCTGATGGCGGCGCTACAGGGGCAGGTGATCGGTGTGGCTCCGCTTTATGCCAAATCGCACTCCCAAGGGGAGTATATCTTTGATCACAACTGGTCCCATGCCTACGAGCGGGCGGGCGGGCGGTATTATCCCAAGCTCCAGATTGCGGTGCCGCACACGCCCGCGACAGGGCGGCGGTTTCTGACCCGCGAGGGTTTCGAAGAGGTGGGCTTTGACGCGCTGGTGCAAGGTGCGGTGCAACTGACGGACAACAATCAACTGTCTTCGCTGCACATCACTTTTTGCACCGCTGACGAGGTGCCACGGGCCGAGGCGCTGGGCCTGATGGCCCGCAAGAGCCAGCAGTTCCATTGGTGCAACGATGCATACGCTGATTTTGACGGTTTTCTGGCCAGCCTGAATTCGCGCAAACGCAAGAACATCCGCAAAGAACGCAAAACCGCGCAGGACTTTGGCGGCACCATCCACACGTTCACGGGCGACCAGATCGAACCGGCACACTGGGACGCCTTCTGGCAGTTCTATCAGGACACAGGCCACCGCAAATGGGGCACGCCCTATCTGACCCGCGCGTTCTTTGACATCGCGCAAGAGACGTTGCGGGATGACATCGCCTTGGTTCTGGCGCAGCGCGACGGGCGCTGGATTGCCGGTGCGTTGAACTTTATCGGGTCTGATGCGTTATACGGCAGGTACTGGGGATGTATCGAACATCACCCCTGCCTGCATTTTGAGCTGTGCTACTACCGCGCCATCGACATCGCCATTGCGCGCGGGCTCTCTACGGTAGAGGCAGGCGCACAAGGAGAACACAAACTGGCACGCGGCTATCTGCCCACGCCCACATGGTCCCTGCACTGGATGCGCGATGCGGGTTTTGCCCGCGCTGTTGGCGAATACCTGCAGGCCGAAACCGCAGCCGTCGAAGAAGAGATCGAGATTTTAACCGACTACGGGCCATTCAAGAAAGCCCAGATTGAGGAACAACAATGAGCGAGAAATTAAGCGATGAGACCCGCGGGCCGTTACTGGACCCGCTCTTTGCCACCGGCTGGGCTATGGTCGAGGGGCGGGACGCGATCTGCAAATCCTACAAGTTTAAGGACTTTGCCGATGCCTTTGGCTGGATGACCCGTGCGGCCATCTGGGCGGAAAAGTGGAACCACCACCCCGAATGGTCCAACGTCTACAACCGCGTCGAGGTCACGCTGACCACCCATGACTTTGACGGGGTCGGCACGCTGGACGCAAAGCTGGCGCGCAAGATGGACGGCCTTTTCGAGACGACGAACGACTAAGAGAAAGACCCATGGAAAATCTGATGAATACCGAAATCTGGCAGGGCAAAACCCTTGCCGATCTGCTTACACTCGAGTTTCTGGCCAGCGTGGCGGGCTCCGTTCTGGGGGCGATTGCGATATTGCTGTTGGGCTGGATCGTGTCCGCGTGGCTGCAACGCCGGATCAAGGCTTTGGGGCGCAATCACAAGCACCTCGACAATATGCTGTTCGACTTTTTGTCGTCCATCGTGCGCTACGCCGTCATGGCGTTCACCATATTGTTCGTGCTCAACACCTTCGGCATCCAGACCACATCCATTGTGGCTGTCATCGGTGCGGCGGGTCTGGCCATTGGTCTGGCCCTGCAAGGCACGCTGTCCAACATTGCGGCAGGGGTCATGCTAATCCTCTTCCGCCCCATCCGCATCGGTGACTTTGTCGAGGTTTCGGGCGAAATGGGCACGGTCAAGGCGATCAATCTCAACTTCACCGAACTGGCCGATCTGGGCAACGTGCAGGTGATCGTCCCCAACGCCGAGGTCTGGGGCAATGTCATCACCAACTATTCGGGCAATGACAAACGCCGCGCGGAGTGGACCTTTGGTGTGGGCTATGGCGTCAATCTGGCCGAGGCGGAAAAGATCATCCGCCAGACCATCATGGCCGATGCGCGTGCGCATAGTGATCCCGACCCCTTCATCCAGATCAACAATCTGGGCGACAGCTCTGTCGATTTTCTGGTGCGGGTGTGGTGCGATACGCCCCAGTACTTTGCCTTTCAGGCCGACATGAAACGGCAGGTGAAAGAGGCGTTGGATGCAGGCGGTATCGACATTCCGTTCCCGACGCGGACCATTGTTCAGGCGGCCGGATAACAGCGCGCCTTGGGGCGGTTACCGGACGGGAAAGCCCCGTCCGGCAGTTCTTGGATTACATCGCGTCCAGCAAGGCTTCGCCGCCGGACACGTCGCAGACGCCCGGGTTCTCTTCGGCCTGAAACAGCGTCACCTTGCCGTCATCCACCAGCATCGCATAGCGCTTGGAGCGGGCCACAAGACCCGCAGGCGGCGCGTCAAAGTCCATGCCGATGGCTTTGGTGAATTCTGACGACGCATCCGCCAGCATGGTGATGCCTGCGTCCGTGGCGCCCGTCGCCTCGCCCCATGCTTTCATCACGAAAGGGTCGTTGCAGGAGATGCAGATGATCTCGTCCACGCCTTTGGCATCAAACTGGTCTTTGGTGCGCACAAAGCTGGGCACATGCGCGGAATGGCAGGTGGGCGTAAAGGCACCCGGAACGGCGAAAACCACAACCTTGCGACCTTTCACCTTTTCCGCCATTTGCACAGGCGCTGGTCCTTCAGCGCCCAATTGAACGAGAGTTGCGTCGGGGAGCGTATCGCCTTTGGAGAGTGTCATGGTGTAGACCTTTCGTGGGATTTTCATTGTGGTTGCCTGTCATATAGGTTTCACATCCCCCAAGGACCAGTAGTTTCGAAAAGGAAGCGCATGACACATGTGGTTGTTATCGGCGCAGGGCAGGCAGGGGCATCCCTTGTCGGCAAGTTGCGCAGCAGCGGTTTTGACGGCGGCATCACCCTGATCGGGGCAGAGCCGGTACCCCCGTATCAGCGCCCTCCGTTGTCCAAGGCCTATCTGATGGGCGACATGGCGCTGGAGCGGTTGTTCCTGCGCCCCGAAAGTTACTACAGCGAACA
>CALAIJ010000001.1 GCA_937923365.1 uncultured Sulfitobacter sp. | reverse complement strand
GAGGAGATCATTCCGGCGGTGGAGCGGATTGTGATGGCCTATCTCGACCTGCGCTCTGAACCCTCGGAGACGTTCCTGGCTACCTACAAGCGTCTCGGCCTCGCGCCGTTCAAAGCCGCACTCTATCCCGCAGCCAAGGCGGATGCCGCGTAAGACGCGCGCGCGCATCCCCGCACCTTCAATTGTACCAAAGGGCCACGCGCCCTTGCCATAAGGCACTGACATGACACAGCTTATCAACGACACAGGTTTCATCCCCGAAGACTGGCCGCACGGGTTTTGCACCCAAGGGGCGGCAAACGATTGTCTGGCCCTTGATCTGGCCTCGGACGCCGATCCGGCTGACATCGACCTGAATGCAGGTCTGCAAATGATCCGCATCGACTTTCCAAGTGCGGCAGACGGGCGCGGCTTTACCATTGCGCGCGCCCTGCGCCTGCGCGGCTACACAGGCCGTCTGCGCGCCCATGGGCACCTGATCGCGGACCAATACGCCATGGCGCGCCGCGCCGGCTTTGACGAGGTGGAGATCACGGCCGCAATCGCCGCCCGCCAGCCTCAGGACCAGTGGCGCGCCCGCGCCAATTGGCGCGACCATAATTACCAGTCCCGCCTGCGCGGCTGATTGCCCTTCCCTTCCCCATCTTCTAAGACGTGAGGCGACACCCCAATGACCGAGCAAATTCCCGTGAATGAAGCATCCGCAAAACCCGTGCCGACCCTGCCTGACGCGCAGACTGTGACGTCCGTTAAGCATTGGACGGACCGGCTGTTCTCATTCCGCGTGACGCGGCCTGCGTCCTTGCGTTTTCGTTCGGGCGAATTTGTGATGATCGGCCTGATGGGCGACCCGCACCCCGAGACGGGCAAGCAAAAGCCGCTGCTGCGCGCCTATTCCATCGCCAGCCCTGCATGGGACGACGAGCTGGAGTTCTACTCTATCAAGGTGCCTGACGGCCCGCTGACCTCGCGCTTGCAGCACATCCAGCCCGGCGATGAGATCATCCTGCGCCCCAAGCCTGTGGGCACGCTGGTGCATGACGCCCTGCTGCCGGGCAAGCGGTTGTGGCTTTTTGCAACGGGCACAGGCTTTGCGCCCTTTGCTTCCTTGCTGCGCGAACCGGAAACCTACGAGAAATTCGAAGAGGTCGTCATCACCCACACCTGCCGCGACGTGGCCGAACTGGACTACAGCGCCAAACTGATTGCGGACTTGCAGGCCGACGAAATGATGCAGGAACTGATCGGCGCGGAAAACCTCGCCAAGATCCGCTATTATCCAACCACCACCCGCGAACACAGCCCCAAGATGGGCCGCATCACGACGCTTTTGCAGGACGGCACTGTGTTTGCAGATCTGGGCATCGACCCGATCAACCCCGCCACGGACCGCGGCATGGTTTGCGGCAGTCTGGACTTCAACACGGACATCAAGGCGATCCTCGAAGACTTCGGCCTTGAGGAAGGGGCGAACTCCGACCCGAAAACCTTTGTGGTGGAAAAGGCCTTCGTGGGCTGACCCCGACTGTCCCGCTGGTCCGGAGCCGCCTTCGCTTGAGGGCGTCAGGGCGCCTGCGGGGGCGCTTGCCAAGGATAATCGCCGAGGGACCCAAGCTTGCTTGGGAGACGGCTATTCTCCTTGGGAAGGGTGCGCGCAGGCGCCATGAAAGACATCAATCGACGGCGGCTGCGGCCCCCTCTGGGACGGTGAGCCCTGAAGCCTCTGCCGTTTCTCGCGAAGACGCCTCACCGAGGCGGATGAGCAGCTGTCCTATAGGCTTCCAACGGCTGCCCCTGCACCGTGATCCGGTGCATCAGGCGGGCATGGCCTGCGTAATCGGCCGTCGCATAATGCTGCACCAGACGGTTGTCCCAAATGGCGACCATGCCTGTGTCCCAGCGGATCCGCGTGGTAAAGATCGGCTGGGTGACAAACCGGTAAAGGTAGGCCAGCATCGGCGCGCTCTCTGCCACCGTCCAGCCGTCGAACCGCGTGGTGAAATCCCCGTTGACGTAGACACACGGCGCCCCTGTGACGGGATGCCGGATGATAACCGGATGCACGACAGGTGCTTTGAAACGCGCTTTGTCCTTGGCCATCGTCAGCCCCAGCGTCTCTGACCCCGCAAAAGAGCCGTCACTATGCTCGGCCTGCACCCCGCACAGCATCTGCTGCATCCCCTCTGAAAGGGCGTGGTAGGCCGCCGTCATCGAGGCAAAATGCGTATCCCCGCCCACCGGTGGCAAGGACCGCGCAGACAGGATCGAACACATGGCAGGGGCCGCATCATAGCTGTGATCGGTGTGCCATGTACCGCCGATCACCTTGCTTTGTTCAGGCCGGGTGCGCACTTCTGCAATCTGCGGGTGCCCTTCCACTGGCGTGAAAAAGCGGTTCACATCGATCGGGCCAAAGTGCTGGGCCAGACGGATGTGATCCTCCGGCGCCAGAAACTGCCCCGGCAACACGACCACACCGTAGGCAAACAGCGCGTCACGCACGGCGTCCAGTGCGGCGGCATTTGCGCCCTTGAGGGCCTCTCCGGTCAGGGTCGCGCCCAAATGGCCGCTCATTTTTGTGATCGTCCACGCCATCAGACGTCTCCCCCCTTGTTGGCGCTCAGGCTGCACGCGGAAGGACCTTTAGGGCAAGAAAAAACCGCGCCCCCTGACATCAGGGGACGCGGCTAGATCATCGCTCTGATTGCGGGATCAGAGGTTCAGCGCTTCGCGGATTTTCTCCAGCACACCTTTCAGCAGCTCAGGATTGTCCTGCGCGGCCTCAAGACCTTTGGTCAGTGTGGTTTTCTGGATCGCGCCCAGCTCGGAACCCTCGATCATCTCGGAGACTTTCGTGAGGTCAAAACCGTCAACGCTCAGCAGCTCGCTCATTGCAGATGCGTCAGTGGCCGTGGCTGCGGCCTCTTCTGTTGCTTCTGTCGCTGTGGCTGCGGCATCGTCAACCGCGTCTGTTGCGGCCTCAGTTGTGCTTTCGGCAGCATCTGTTGCGGCGTCAGCTGTGCTTTCGGCGGCGTCTGTCGCGGTGTCTACAGCGTCAGTGGCTGTGTCTGTGGCGGCCTCGGCTGTGCTTTCGGCGGCCTCTGTTGCTGTATCAACAGCGTCAGAAGCTGCGTCTGTCGTGGCATCTACCGCGTCAGTTGCGGCATCGGTTGCTGCATCAGCTGTGCTTTCGGCAGCATCCGTTGCAGTGTCCACAGCGTCAGAGGCGGCCTCTGTTGTTGCGTCTACTGCGTCGCTCGCGGCGTCGGCTGCACCTTCGGCGGCGTCCGTTGCTGTGTCGACGGCGCTATCAACCGCGTCGGTTGCTGCATCTGCGGCACCAGTGACCGCGTCTGTGGCTGCATCAGCCGCATCGCTTGCGGCGTCTGTGGCGGCGTCAACTGCGCCCTCGGCTGCATCAACAGCGCCCTCGGCGGCGTCCGTGACCGCGTCTGCGGCACCGGCTGCGGCGTCCGTCACGGCGTCCGCGGCACCTGCGGCTGCATCTGTGGCGGCGTCAACGGCGCCTTCGGCAGCATCTGTGACCGCATCGGCAGCACCGGCCGCTGCATCGGTGGCGGCGTCTACTGCGTCGCCTGCTGTCTCGGTGACAGCCTCTGTGGCTGTGCTGGCCGCGTCGGTGGCAGTGTCAACCGCACTGCTGGCCGCATCGGACGCGTCCGACGCAAGCTCGGTCGCGGATTTGCCGGACCACAGCATGTAGCCCCCGATTGCAATGATCGCTGCTACGATAATCCAGATAAGATTTTTCATGGTAAGTACCCCTCAATTCAGGTGACCCCTGTCGTGTTGGCAGGCGAGTCCCGTTGCGGCGTGAAATGCGCATCAAAGCGGAGGGATTCAAGGGGAAAGTTACGGCCTTTACGCCAACGGCAGAAAATTGCGTCTTGAAGATGGTCTGCCCCGCGTCTACCTTACGCGCTCGTAGATGTATTCACTATCAAAGGACGACCATCATCGCTCGCAGACCACACAATGCGCCGCCGCAACGCGACACCGGCCCGCGCATCAACGACAAAATCCGCTCAAACGAAATTCGCCTGATCGGAGCCGACGGAGAAAACGTCGGCGTAGTCACCCCCTCCCGCGCAATGGAAATGGCAGACGAGGCCGGACTTGATCTGGTAGAGATTTCGCCAAACGCCAATCCCCCCGTCTGCAAGATCATGGATTTCGGCAAGTTCAAGTACGAACAGCAAAAGCGGGAATCCGAGGCGCGCAAAAAGCAGAAGATCATCGAGATCAAAGAGGTCAAGTTCCGTCCCAACACGGACACGAACGACTATGACGTCAAAATGCGCAACGTCTTCAAGTTTCTGGAGAACGGCGACAAGGTCAAGATCACCCTGCGTTTTCGGGGCCGCGAGATGGCACACCAGAACTTGGGCCGCGAACTGCTGGAGCGTGTCGCCGAGGACACCAAAGAGCACGGCAAGGTGGAGAACTTTCCCAAGATGGAAGGTCGCCAGATGGTCATGCTCATCGGGCCCCTACCCGCAAAAGGCTGACCCCTGCGCTTGTTGCGCGACCTTCTGACGTGTTGGCGGCGCCAATCCCTGAGAAGGTCGCCAGATGGTCATGCTCATCGGGCCCCTACCCGCCAAAGGCTGACCAACTAAGAATTCCAAAGGAAAAGGCCCCGCTTCCACGGGGCCTTTTTTAGTGCGTCAGCGATGCGGGTCCGCGCCGCCTACTGCAGTAACCCTGTGATGTTGCGCACCACGGCGCGGCGGTTGGCGGCTTCCGACAGCAATGTCGGCACCTTCAGCGAATCCTCACCGTAACCTTGCGTGACCATATTGGCCGCGGGCACATCGAAGTATTCGGTCAGCGCCAGTGCCACCGTCTCGGCCCGGCGGTCTGACAGGGCAAGGTTATAGGTCGCACTGCCCGTGGCATCCGTATGGCCCTCGACCAGAATGACCGTGCGCGGATCGCGCGCAATCAGGTCGCGCATGGACAGACCGATTTGCGTCAGCGCCCGCGCCTGTTCGGGCAGGATCGCGGCAGAGCCTGTGGCAAACTGGATCGCGTCCAGCTCCAACTGCGGGGCAAGGGCGCGGACCTGCGGGATTTCGCGCACTTGTCGCAGGGAAAAGCGGCGCGCATCGGTGCTGCGCAACTGGGACGACAGGGCTTGCTGCAAATCACGCTCTGTCTGCAACAGGCTGGCCTGCCGCGCCCCGTCGATGACGGATGGCAATTCGGACACGACAACTGCCTGTTCCTCGCGGGTATCGTCGATGATGACCGTGGGCGTGCCCCCTGCATCAATGTTGGTGCGGCGCAACACGGTGCCGTCCGCCGTGCGCACAGTGATGACCCGCGACCCGTCAGGCTTTGTCACCATCGTGCGGGTGGAGCCATCGTCATAGGTGCGCGTCTGCACCGTATCACCGGGGCGCTGGATCAGGGCGTTGTCGTCTTTGAGCACCCGCAGGTCCCCTTCGGGGCTTTCAACCACCACGCGATCGCCGCTGTTGCTGATGACCTTGTCACCGTTCTTGAGCACTTTGCCCACGACCACGGCGCCCAACCCCAGCAGCAAGGCCTTTTCGAACTTCGACAAACCGTCGTCCTGCGTGACGACACGCGTGCCGTATTCCTCGTCAGAGGCGCGGATGTCGGCCCCTGTGACCACCTCCGTTTGTGTGTTTGCGCCGGGCCCGTCACCCGCATTCGCGGCAGCCGCTGCGGCTGCGCGCTCGGCACGGCGACGCTCGCGGCGTTCGGCCTGACGGCGGGCGCGTTCAGCCGCTTGCTGAGCCTCCCTCGCGGCGCGTGCTTCTGCACGGCGGGCGGCCAGAAGGTCTTGCGCCTGGGCGACGTTGCGCGCGCGGCCTTCCTCGATCAGGCGGAAGATGCGGATTTCCTCGGCAGAGCGGGCAACGCGCTGGCCCACTTCGCAGGGCAACGCTGCTTTGCCTGCATTGCCTTCGCAGGCGGGCAGGTTCTGCGGCGTCTCGACGCGGGCCGCGTCACGTGCAGCAAGGATGGCACGGGCCTCGGCGGGATCCTTGGCCTTGCCGATGGCGATCAGACGCACGACGCGCCAGTCTTCCTTGGATTTTACCACATAGCCGCCCAACGCACAGGGCAGTGGTGTGGTGTTCGCCTTGTCGCCACAGGCGGGCAGCTCTGACTGGGTCTGAGCGGCGCGGCGTTCTGCAACGAGGGCCTTTGCCTCGGCACGGTCGCGGGCCTTGCCTGCAAGGATCAGCCGCTCAAGGTTCCAATCATCTCGGGTGTCCACACGCGCCCCGCCCATATCGCAGGGCAGCGGCGTGGCATTCGCCGTGTCGCCGCAAGCGGGCAACGCGTCTGCGCGCGCGCCGTCTCTGGCGGCCAGAATGGCGCGGGCTTCCTCAAGATCGCGGGCCTTCCCGATGGCCACAAGCCGTGCGGCACGCCACTGGTCCTTGTCCGTCACGGTGATGCCTGCAAACGTACAGGGCAGCGGGGTGCTGTTGCCCTTGGGCCCGCAGGCGGGCAGTGCAGCGGGCGCTGTCCCCCCGATATTCAGGATTTTGCGCGCCTCTGCCGGCGTCTTGGCGCGGCCATCCCGGATCAACGAGAAGATGCGAAAGTCAGTGGCATTCTTGGCGACACGCCCGACCATCTGGCAGGGATAATCCCGTGGCTTGGGGTTTGAGCCACATTGCGACAGCTCCCCTTGAGCCGCGACAGGTGTGGGCTGGGCAAACGACAGACTGGTCACAAGACCGGCAAGGGCAATTTGAAAAAGGGGTCTCACGGGTCACATATCCTCACTCTGGCGCAGCATTTGCTGCTAAACGGGCCTGCGGTCCTTATTCTACGCAGGTGCAGGCGATACAGCTGACATTAAGCGCAAAGGCCATTGCTATCCAATATCACCAGCAAAAAACCGCGCCCCCTTGCGGGAACGCGGCTGTTTTATCGGGTCTTCGGCACGGATCAGCTGATCGCGGCCACAGCGCGTTTGGTCATGACCCCTACCAGATGCGCGCGGTAGGCGGCAGAGCCGTGCAGATCGCTGATCATATCGGCATCCGACATGCTGAGCCCCGCCAGCGCATCGGCAGAGAAATTGGACGACAACGCCGCTTCCGCATCGCTCCACCGGAACACACCGTTGTTGGAGGCGCCTGTGATGGCCACACGCACCCCGTCGCTGAACTTGGCAACAAAGGCGGCAACCAGCGGGAACCTTGAGGCGGGCTGCAAGAACTTCTCGTAATGTGCGGCCTGCGGGATGGGGAACTTCACTTCTGTGACGATCTCGCCTTCCTCCAGTGCGGTGTCGAACATGCCCTGGAAATAGTCATCTGCGGCAATCTCGCGGGTGTTGGTCACAATCAACGCCCCGCTGCCCAATGCGCCGGCTGGATAACAGGCGGAGGGGTCGTTGTTGGCCAGCGAGCCGCCGATGGTGCCACGGTTGCGCACCGCAGGATCACCGATGCGCGCGGCCAGTCCGGCCAGCGCAGGGTATGCCCCGCCCTCGGCTGCGACTGTGGCGTGGGTGGTGGCCCCGCCGATACACAAGCGCCCGTCGTCGCC